>NZ_JBGQQW010000016.1:0-67355 GCF_045528485.1 Desemzia sp. FAM 23990 | reverse complement strand
TTGCCGAAAACCATTTATTAAAAGCAGAATTTAGTTTATACTTATCCATAAGTTGGGTCCTTTTTATTGGTCTTGGATAAGTCATCCAAGTTCAGTATAAAGGACTTTTTTGCATATTGGAATAGGAAACATAACATTGTGAAACATATTATGTTTCATGCAACACTAGTGAAAACAAATGAAATAATTGAAACTGAAAAGAATAAGTATTTTAAAAAAATGAAACAAAAATCTGCTGATTATGACATGAAAATCAGCAATGCATTGAAGTTTTTAGAAATAGAAGGTGAAACTATTACTGACGAAAAAGCTTTCTTAATTTTGAAAGATTTTATGGGTGATGATGAGACAATACATTTATTCAAAAATGTCATTGAAAAACAACTTACGCCAATGAATGCATACCGGATTAATAGCTTCAAGAAAACCTTTAGTAAATTCAATGAGAGAGAGGCTCTTTTAAATACATTTGGAGAACTGGAATCAACGGCCAAAGATTTGTTCATTCGTCCATTAACAAAACAAAATTCATCTATATTGCGTGATCAAGAATTTGTTTCTAAATACATGGCGGGTTATGCAGATATTGCGGATCCATTAGCCTTAGTTAATTTAGCTGAGATTGTAGAAAATTTAGTGCCTGAAGATAACTAAACATATTGATTGGATTGATTAATGTTGAATGAAAGATATGGTTATATTATACATGTGCTTAATAATTGGAAATTATACTCAGAAAGTTTAGAAGAATTAGATCGGATAAATTTATACACTCTTTATGATGCATTTGAAGTTCTAAACCTAAATGAAGAAAGATATTTATATGATGTGTACTTCTTGGGTATGTCATTCCTAAAAGAGTTTAGCGACAGCTACCAAATCTCATATTTAGATATTTTGGAAAAAATGACAAAAGCTATTGAAAACCATATGGAATATATAAATTATATTGATAAATTAAAGGAGAAAAAAGCAATAGAAAGGAGAAGAAGGAGAAGAAGGGCATTAGCTAAAGTATTAATGAATGAAGCGAAGACATATTTGACACCACTCAAGGACTTAAACGGCCCAGTCGTGGATCAATGGGAATATATAATACCGATAGAAAAGATAATTGATGAGTTACAGGCTTTCAAACATAGGTATGTTTTGAAAGCTAGATATATATCAAATCAGTTCATGAAGGAAATAAGTATAGATTTGAAATGTGATATTCGAAAAGTAAGCAAAATTCATGATGAGGCACTAAAAGAATTCGCCGAAATATTACGTCGAGAAAAAGAAGGTTATCAAAATGAATAAGAATATTGAAGTAATAAATGAACATCTTTGGTTAGTAAACTTTCAGCATTTGGACCAGGGATATATTTCCGAATTGAAAGATGTGAGTAAAAATCACACTGATTATAAAATCATTACCAAAGAAGGAACCTTGATATTGGATAAGGCCTACAAAGAAGGTTCTGAACTAGTTCCGATTTTTATTTATGTGATGAATCTTGACGATAAACGATTAAGGGAAAACCAAGCTTTTAAATCATTTTTAGCCGAAAGTAATCCTAAAATAGAAAACTGGGATGAAAAACTAATGAATACCTATATTGGTTACCATCATTTAGAAGCAGCACAAAAAATGTTCAATGAAATTTCCGTACTCGAACAAACTAGACGGAAAGTAAAAAAAGAGTACAAAAAAAGGTCTAAATCGTTCATTAGAAAGCTTTTTAACCGGAAAGGGTGAATCACTTGCTAAAGATATTGAACCACCTCTATGTGGTTAATTTTGATGAATTAGACATAATTCCTGAAGAAAGGAAAGAACTCTTTTATTATATGGAATCGAATGGAACAGTATTCATCAATAATAAAGAAAAAAGCTTTATTGGGAGTACGCGAATCATGAAATATCTGATGTTGCAGCCCAAACAATCTTTTGATAATAAATACATGTTTTATGAGTTTTTGAAAAACTATTATCCAGAACACAAAAGTAATCGTCACCATTCTTTTTGGGAAGAATTTATTATCGAAAATAATCATCAAGCGGCTGAACATGTATTTAACCGTTTATGCACCTTTGAATTAAAAAGAAGAATATTAGTAAAAAATTATAGAAGCAATAAATTACTGAAAAGGTAGGTGGAAAAAATGGCACACATAGGAACAACGTTAGAAATATATGATCAAATGAGTTCTCCTCTGCAAAGTATAACAAGTTCACTATATACTGCTGTAAATGCTTTTGAAGATATGCAAGGTGTAGCGAATAATGCATTTGACAATACAAATTACGACAATATCCGGAGTGAATTAGATAATGTAACCAAATCATTTTCTAAGATGCGTGAAAATATAGCACAAGATTTACCTCCACTTGATATTCCCGTACCAGAACCAGTGATCGTTCCTATTGAATGGGATGTAAGTGAAGTAGAGGTTTATAAAACAAGTGGAATAGAAAGATTTCAACAAGAAGTTGGCTCTACTAACACTATGCTTAGTAATCTGGCCAATACTCAATCTGATATAGCTAGCCGAGCAGCAACCATGGATATACTCCCATATGACGCGGTAAATGATTTAGGTATGATGAGTAATCGAATAAGCGACATCCAAACGCAAATTCAATATTTGGAACAGAATCCAGTAGATTTAGATATTAATTTGGTCAATAATCAACTTGAAACATTGAGACGTTCTTTACAACAAGCTGAAATGCAACAGAATGAATTAAATGAAGCTATGCAGCGTATGGATGCCGTAGACGCCAATCAAGCGTATAAGAAGCTGAATACCACCATTAGTGGAACAGAACGCTACCTAAGAGATAATATCGATACACAAGACCAATTCAATAAAGAGATAAGAGCTGGAACCAGTGAAGCGAGTAATCTAGGTAGGACATTAGGTAGGGCTGTAGCAACCTATTTAACATTACAATCAGCCGGTTCAATATTGAACTTGTCGGATGAACTTACTCAAACCAATGCACGATTAGGTTTGATGAATGATGGTTTACAAACCACTAAAGAGTTGCAAGATTTGATCTTCTTAGCGGCACAACGTTCAAGAGGTGAATATATGGGTATGGCTGACACAGTGGCCAAACTTGGACAACGTGCAGGTGATGCATTTGATAATACCCAACAAGTTTTGGCTTTTGCTGAAACCTTAAATAAAGCCTTTGTTGTAGCTGGAGCAAGTCAAGAAGAAGTTTCAAGCGCAACACTCCAATTGACACAAGCTTTAGGTTCTGGAGTGTTACGTGGTGAAGAATTAAATGCAGTATTTGAAGCTGCACCAAATATTATTCAAACGATTGCAGCCTATATTGATGAACCTATCGGTAAGATTCGTGAAATGGCTTCAGAAGGTCAAATTACTGCTGAAATCGTTAAGAATGCCATGTTGAGCGCTACTGATGCGATTAATGCCGATTTTGAAAAAATGCCGATGACATTTAGTCAAATTTGGCAAGGTTTCAAAAATAATGCATTGATGGCTTTTCAACCGGTGCTACAAAGGTTAAATCAATTGGCAAATACACCAGCATTTCAAAATTTTGTGAATAACGGAATTCAAGCCGTTGCTGTACTTGCATCTGTCGTGATGGCTGCATTTCAAGGCATGATCACCGCAGGTCAATTTGTTGCTGATAATTGGGGAATGATTGGTCCAGCAATTTACGGTATAGCGGCAGCACTTGGATTTTATATGGGTGTTTTAGCCGTTTACAAAACAGCTTTGGCTATTACTGCAGGAATTGAAGCCGTATCGGCAGTAATTAAAGGTGTTCATGCAGCGGCAAGTTTCTTACAAGCAGGGAATACGTGGGCAGCTACAGCAGCCCAATACGGATTGAACGCGGCATTATTAGCAAGTCCAATTACTTGGGTGATTTTAGGTATTATCGCAATTATTGCGGTTCTTTATGCAGTAGTTGGAGCAATCAACCACTTTGCCGGTACTTCCATAAGTGCAACCGGAGTTGTAGCCGGAGCCTTTGCAATAATGGGAACGATTATTTGGAATATCCTAATCGCTATTGTGAATATTGGAATTGCTACAATTGAATTATTCGTTAACGTATGGAATATGGGAATTTGGGCATTAAAATTAGCCTTCATTGGATTAGCTTTAATAGTGGCCGTAATCCTAGATGTCATTCTATCAATCGGTATTTCAATTGCTGCATTATTTGTGAATATTTGGAATATGGGAATTTGGTTAATTCAGATGGCCTTTTTCGGATTACTCACATTAGTATTCATTATTTTGGATTCTTTATTAAATATGGGAATCTCAACGGCTGAATTTTTCGCCAACGCATGGAATTTTGGTCTATGGGCCGTCCAGATGGGCTTCATTGGATTTAATATCTTAGCACTTAGTATTTTAGACGGTATCTTAAATGCGGGTATCAGTTCAGCAGAGTTTTTTGCAAATGCTTGGAATTCTGGAGTTTATAGTATTCAAAATGCGTTTTATCATATGGCAATTTTTGCATCGAAAGCCATGCAAGCAGCAGGAAGTGGAGCGATTGGGTTAGTCAATGTTGTTCTTAGTGCTATTTCATCTATTATTAATACAGCCGTCAGCGGATTAAATGGTCTGATTGGTATGGCAAACATGATTCCAGGTGTTAATGTCGGCGCAATCGGAACAGTTGATTTACAAGTTGGATCAGGTGTTCAAGGTATGGTCGATAATATAGGTGCTAGTTTGTCTGCTCCAACTAAAGCAGAAACTGTATCACTCGATCGTTCTAATTTAGCTGGGAATTACAAAAATTCAGTAGATGTTCCATCTATGCCGGAAATGACTCAATTCGATCGTTCAAACCTTACAAAAGGTTTCTTAAATGGTGTAGATGTTCCTAAAATGCCAGAAACTGTTATGTTTGACACACCAAATATTACCAAAGACTTTCTATCCAATGTTGAACTTCCTAAGATGCCAGAAACAATCATGTTTGACAAATTAGATTATAAGAGTCTCGAAGATGCACATGCTGCTGGGTATGAATGGGGCGAAAACTTAGCTGAAAATGTCAAGAACTTTGACTTAATGGAAATGCTTGGTTTCGATATGCCAGACACCCCAACTGAAGCAGATTATGCGGATATGTTGGATAAGTTAGGTTCAGGAAATATTCCAACCTTAGAAGAAATGGGTGGAATACCTGGTGCAGAAAATGGAAGTGGTGGAGCTGGAGATCTAGGTGTAGCAGCAGATGACAAAACTGGTGGAGCCGGAAGTGGTAGTGGTTCAGCAGAAGATGATTTGAAAGACATCGCTGACAATACAGATGATATGAAAGATTCTCTGGGCATGACTCAAGAAGATTTGAAATATTTACGTGATTTAGCTGCAAGAAGCATTGTTAATCGTCATACTACTAACCATGACATCAACGTAAATCTTGGTGGAGTAAATAATACCGTGAATAAAGAACAAGATTTAGATGGTGTCGTAGATTATATTGTTGGTGGTTTGGAAGATGCTATGAGGAAATCAGCGGAAGGGGTGCATGACTAATGGCACATTATTTTTATTTGGATAAAATAATGGATTAAAGGGAAAGCCTTCACAGGCTTTCTTTTCTTTCTTATGTAATTAGTTTACAATGAATTTAAAAGACGACAGAGGGTGGTTGAATGTCCTTCTCAAGACAACTCAAGAAACGGATGATTGAATTAGAACTCACACAAAATGATTTGGTAAAATTGACTGGTATTGGTAAATCATCCATTAGTCAGTATGTATCTGGAAAGAATACACCTTCAGATAAAAATTTAAAAATCCTTGCAGCTGTTTTGAATGTTCTAGTTTCTTATTTTAGGCTAGAAAATGATAAAAATATGGAAGACCCTAAGAATGGAAATATTCCAATATCTATTGCAGCAAAGAAACTTGGTAAATCAGAACAATTTGTAAGAGTTGGTTTACAACGAGGTATGTTTGATTTTGGGTATGCTGTAAAAATGAGTAGTAAATTCACTTATCATATTTCACCAAAGAAGTTCTATGATTATATAGGTTTAATTCAAAAATAAACCGTACACAAATCGTACAGAAAAAATTAAATAAGCTTATTTTTTAGAAATAATATGAATAATATAGATACTAAAAACCATTGAAATCAGCGTTATACATTAGAAGAAATAAACTTATGATTGAGTGGGAATAATGGAAAAAAGACCGACTAACCTTTATTTAAAAGGCTTTTTCGGTCTTTTTATTTTACTCTGAATCTGGTTTGTTCCTATCATTTATTTAATTATTACCTCTCACAATCTATTTAAGAAATTAAAGGCACTTAGATGGCTTTTATAAAAAACGAAATTTGTGTAAAGGATATAGATGTATCTAAGAGATCTTAAACCCGTATTAAACGGTTAAGTATAATTATGATAATACTTTATGATAATATCGCTTAAACTAATAAAAGTTTTACATTAATGTTAGAATAATTATATAATGAAGCATTTTTTTCTAATCTCGATAATAAGGAGAGATGATCAATGTTAAAATATATAACCGCTAGCGGAATTGCTCTCAGTGTCCTGTTTGTCTTATCGGAAATAGGTGTCAACGTATTTGAGAATATGATAAAGACTAAGAGAGAAGCAGGAGTTCCAATAAAAATTCAAATAATGAATGCATTAAAAAACAGACAAGGATAAAAATGCTTGTCTGTTTTTTAGTGCATTCACTTGTTTATTAAACCCCGCTAAAGATAATTTTTCGTGGACTTGATCCATATTGAGCTTTTCCTTATGTTCCATCTCATATCTTAAGGTTACAAAGCTTTTTAACGTAGTTTAGGCAGAATTTGCCCATCCTCCATAGGTGGGTGATGAATGCCTATCGGTATGATGATTGCCGTTGGCAACTCTCATACGGATAGTATAAAGTTGAGTGTCTCCTTATTTGTCCTGTGTTATAATTAGGCTATATAAGAAATGAGCGGATAAAAGATGGTGTCTCATGAGTAAAAATCTCTAATGAAGAATCTTTTTTGAATTGAAAGTAGTTTATTAACCAAACCAAATAGCTCTTTCCCTATCAGAACTTTCCTTCGAATCAGAGGCATGAACAGTATTTTCAGACATACTTAGTCCATAAAGAGCACGAATCGTATTATCTGGTGAATTTTCTGGATCAGTTGTTCCATTCAATGATCGTACTCGACTGATGGCATTTTCACCTTCTAAGACTAAGGCAACTAATGGACTTCTGGTAAGGTAAGCAACCAAACGATTAAAAAACTGTTTTCCAGTATGTTCTGCATAATGCTTTTCTGCTAAATTTGTAGAGGCTTTTATTAATTTCATATCCACAACTTTTAAACCGTTTCTCTCATATTCGACTAAAATACTCCCAATTAGATTTCGTTCTACTGCATCTGGTTTGAGCAATACAAGCGTTTTTTCTGACATTTCTGAACATCCTCCTTAGAAGTGTAGTTACTAAGAGTTTAACACGTTCTGAATTTTTTAGTTAGAAAGAGATTGAATTGCAATAAGTATTGCAGATACATAAATATAGAGAGAACGGGTTTATGAATTTACGGAAACTCTTTTTAAGGTTTTTCGATGCAAACTTATGCAGTCGTTGATCCAGATCAATACGGAATAATTTAAAATAAGATAAAATGGATTTCTACATCAACAGCGGAGAGTTGTGTTCTACCTGTTGCAAGAAGGAGGAAAAGCAGTATGGAAGTAATGGAAGAGTACATAAGAATTCTGAAGGCACAAAATTATTTAGCATTAGCAACATCGGTCGAAGGAACGCCTAATGTGAGGATCGTCAATTATTATCCTGATCCATTGCAACAAAATATTCTTTACATTCGAACGAATAAAAACAAATCAAAAGTAAAAGAATTTCAGCTAAATCCATGTATATCTTTTACTACTATTATTAAAGACCGTTATGAATACATACGTGTTCACAATGCTCGTGTGGTAAAGTGTGAGGATTACCAAGAAGAAGGAATTAAGTCTGCTTTTTTAGAAAAGGATCCAAAATTCATAGAAAAGATGGGTAAAGAAAATAGCCCTTATCTTTACGCTATTATTTTTGAACATGCGTTTCTAACGTTGAATCCTGTGGATCCAGCTTTAAAAATACAATTTTAAAAATAAAAACTACTCTGGAAATCCTTTTTCAATCTATACCGGATTCTCTAGAGTAGTGTGTTGGTTTTCTTTAGAAGATTTTTCTGTTGGTAAAGAGGAAAAGGATATGCATTAATTAACATTCAATAATTTGATTTTTCCATAAGCAATTTCTTCGATGATTTTTTCTTTTTCTAGATGAGCTAGTTCTCGACTTAATGATTCAGAGGTAGTTCCTAAATAAGAAGCCAAATCTTTTTTAGCCATCTTTAGTTCGACGACGGGTTCTTTTTCTTCAGAATCGACTAGACTAACCAAAAAGTGCAACAGCCTATCTTTTACAGTTTCAGTAGTAGCCCAAGCTGTCTGTTGCTCAGAAGAACCTAATCTTTCAGCGATCGTAGCCAACATGTCAACAGCAGTAGCCGGGTATTGCATAAGCAGCTGGCGAAAATCGGCATGTTTGATGGCACAAATATTGCAATCTGTTAATGCTTCCGTAAAAGCCTCGTAAAAACCCTTCTTAAATAAAGCCAATTCCCCGGTAAACTCTCCTTCTGATACAATTCGTATCAACTGTTCTTTTCCCGACTCTGACAATCGGTATACACGTATTTTCCCACTGCTTAATACATAAAGCGAGTCAGCAGATTCTCCTGGCCGATAGATAGTCTCTCCCTTCGAGTAATGCTTATGTTGGATCAAGGGATGAATTTGTTCTTTTTGTTCAGCTGTTAGAGATTGAAATAGGGGAATAGTATAGATACAACATTGCTTTGTATTTTCACATCTATAAGTATGATGGTGAGATTTTGAATAGTCTTTTTTCATCCTGCATTCTCCTCTATAGTTCCTCACAATACTTTTTTATTCTACCAATTTTCCACTCCTTAGAAAAGGTATTATCATTTTTTTAAATAGTTTGTTGTACTTGATTTAAATCAAGTAGATAGAAAAAAGAATGCGCTATATTTAGCTTGTTAAATTTATTATCTTTATTCTTGTGTATATTTGAACAAAGGGAGTGTAAAAATGAGTATAAAATTGACTCAGCCGCAAGTCATGTTGCACCAAATGGTGACAGATTTTGCTGATAAAGAAGTAAAACCTTTAGATATGTGGATTGACAAACACAGAGAGTACCCTGCAGAACTATGGAGCAGTATTGTGAATACAGGCTTTTTAGGGTTGACCATACCAGAAGAATATGGCGGTGCCGGATTTGATGTCGTTGCCAGTTCTCAAACCATCTATGATTTTGCTCAACGGAATGCTAGTATTGCATTTACACTAGAAGGGCATTACAAAACGGTTGATCAAGTATTGAAATATGCTACACCTGCGTTAAAAGAAAAGTATCTGCCTCAAGCCACCCATCGTGTTTTTGGCTTTTCATCAACAGAACCGCAAGGGGGTTCTAATGTGATGGGATTTACAGCCAAGGCTGTTAAAGAAGGAGATAAATGGATTTTAAATGGAAATAAGAGCATGATCACAAATGGCGGATTGGCCGAAGTATACTGTGTGCTCTTGAAAACATCTCCGACAGAATTATCTTGCTTCCTTGTAGACCAAGATATGCCTGGGTTTAAACATGGTAAACGAGAAGAATTTATTGGAATGAACGGGACACCTGTAGCAGAAATTTTCTTGGAAAATGTTGTGGTCACTGAAGATCATTTGCTCGGGAAAATAGGTCAAGGTGTAGAAATTGGGGATAATGCCCACTATGATGCTCGTATTTCGATGGGAGCGATCGCTGCTGGTATCACTGAACATGCATTATCGATCGCGGTAGATTATGCAAAACAACGTGAAGCGATCAATACACCGATCATTCAATTGCATTCTATCCAAACAAAAATCACCGAAATTGCTATTGCGAAAGAGAACACACAATTATTGTATCAAGAAGCAGCTAGATTGAAAGTAGCAGGCAAATCCTATGCGAAAGTAGCCACTATGGCAAAATCATATGGTAGTCGGGCTTCAGTTACTGCAGCTGATCATGCCTTACAAGTACTAGGCGGATATGGTTACAGCAGAGAATACCCAGTTGAACATCTGATTCGTGATGCACGAGCTTTACAACTTGCAGAAGGATCGTTAGAAAAAATGATGATCGAGATCAGCAAAGAAGTTGTAAACGAGAGAGAGGATTGAGATAAATGAGCTTAAAAATCGTCGTGTGTATTAAACAAGTACCGGTTTCCAATAATTTGAAAATTGATCCAAATACAAAAAATTTGATTCGTTCCGGAGAAGCAGGAGTGATGAATCCTTACGATAAAAACGCCATTGAAGCAGCATTGCGCCTAAAAGACGAATGGGGTGGAGAAATCATACTATTGTCTATGGGACCTCCAGATTTTGAAATGACATTGCGTCAAGGTTTAGCTATGGGGTGTGATGATGCTATATTGCTAAGCTCCCGACAATTTGGCGGAGCGGATACTTTGGCAACAGGATATGTTTTAGCACAAGCCATCAAAGAATTAGGAGATGTAGACTTGGTATTATTTGGTCGTCAGTCTGTAGATGCTGATACTAGCCAGGTCGGTCCGATTGTCTCTGAACTTTTAGAGTGGCCGCAGATTACCTTTGTCAGTGAATTGCACAGCCAATATAATCAAGCCATGACTGCAACTCGCTTGTTAGAGAATATGCAACAAAAAATTGAGTTCCAATTACCAGCAGTAGTAACCGTACGCAGTGAAATGAACGTACCGCGTTACCCAACGCCTCGCAATATTCAACAAAGTTATCAAAAAACGATTCGTGTGTGGGATGAAAACAGTTTGACTGTTGATCCTAATAAAATCGGCTTGAAAGGTTCCCCAACTGTTGTACGCAGTGTATGGGCACCCGAAAAAGAAGCGAAAGCTACAACAGTGCTAAAAGGTACAGCTGATGAAGCTATTCGTGAACTGTTGATTCAGTTGAGAGCCAATAATTTACTCTAAGAGAGGTGGAAAAAAATGTCTAGTCAAGAAGTTTGGGTATACGCAGAAAAACATGTAGGTATCATCCAGCCGGTTACGTATCAATTAATTACAAAAGCAAAAGAAATTGCCGGCGATAAAAAAGTAGTGGTCATTTTATTTGAAGCAACAGATAAAAATCTGGAAGAAAACATCAAAGAGTATGGTCCCGATGAAATCATTGTAGTAAAGGATGACCGTTTGAAAGATGCAGCGGATTCTGAAATTGCCAGCTTAATGGCAGAGTTGGCAGCACAACGTCAGCCTAATAGCATTCTATTTGGCGCAACAGTTGTTGGCCGCTCAATAGCACCACGTTTACAAGCTAAGTTGAATACAGGTTTGACTTCTGATTGCTTGAACTTAGCATTTGATGGGGATTTATTGGTCCAAACTAAACCCTCTTATGGCGATAATATCATGTGCGAAATCATCTGTCCGGATCATCGTCCGCAAATGGCTTCTGTACGACCAAATACATTTGAAGCTAAGAAAATCAGTGATCCATCAGTCACAGTAACAGAAGTGACGGACCTGACCTTTAAAGCAGCAAAACGTGTGAAAATTATCGAAGAAACTCCTTTATTGTCTAAAAGCGACAGTATTGCCAATGCGGATCGGGTCATTGCATTGGGACGCGGTGCAGTTGATGATAAGGTGCTTGCTTTAGCAGAAGAACTAGCTCGGAAACTGGGAGCAAAAATCGGAGTTACTCGTCCTTTAACAGATCATCCTAAATTCAGCGGAGATGATCAAATTGGCCAGTCCGGTAATACGATTTCACCGAAACTATTGATAAACTTGGGTATTCATGGAGCTGTACAGTATACAACAGGGATTGGAAATGCCGAATTGGTGATTTCTGTTAACAAAGATTCAGAAGCGCCTATTTTTAATTATTCAGACTTTAGTTATATTGGAGATTCAGCCGAATTTTTAGAAGGCTTTTTAAAAGTGGTTCAGTAAAAATGTTTTGATGAGTAAACCTTTCGAATGAAAAAATAAAAATAACAACCTCCAAAAGTTAGAGTACAATCTAAACTTTTGGAGGTTGTTTTTATGGTACAGTATAAGGGAGAAATTAAGGTTAAAGTTGTTCAAATAATCTAATCGGCACTTTGAACGACGAACAACAGAACATCAATAGTAGAAATACAGAAGTTAAATAAATAATGAAGCAAACAGGAGGAAGAACAAATGAAATACACAAAACTTGGAAATTCAGACTTAATGGTTTCAAGAATTTGCTTAGGCTGTATGGGATTTGGCGATTCAAAAGCGGGACAACATTCTTGGGTAATTGATGAGGAGCAGACGCGTGAGATTATCAAGTATAGTTTAGATAAAGGAATCAACTTTTTTGATACAGCGATTGCTTATCAAAATGGGACGAGTGAACAATACGTCGGAAGAGCCTTAAATGATTTTGCTAAACGGGAAGATGTAGTTGTAGCGACCAAGTTTTTGCCTCGTACAGATCAAGAAATCGAACAAAATATTTCTGGAAAAGAACATGTTTTAAATTCTTTGGACCAGAGTTTGAAAAATCTTGGTATGGATTATGTAGATTTGTACATTTATCATATGTGGGATTATAGAACACCTATGTACGAAATTTTAGATGGACTAGCAGAAGCTGTAAAATCAAGAAAGGTTCGTGAGATAGGCATTTCAAATTGCTTTGCTTACCAAGTAGCTCAAGCCAATGCGTTAGCTGAAAAAGAAGGTTTTCCTAAGTTTGTTTCTGTCCAAGGACATTACAACTTGATTGCTCGAGAAGAAGAACGTGAAATGTTTCAATATTGTCAGGAAAATAATATTGCTTTGACTCCATACAGTGCACTAGCCTCTGGTCGTCTTGCAAAACACTCAAACGAGATTTCAAAAAGGCAAAAAGAAGATACGTATGCAAAATCAAAATATGATTCCACTTGGGAACAAGATCATCAAATCATTAAACGAGTAGAAGAATTGGCTGAAAAGCGGCAAGTATCAATGAGTGAAATCTCTATTGCGTGGCTGTTGACTAAAGTGACTTCTCCAGTAGTAGGAGCAACTAAAGTAAAACACATTGAAACAGCTGTTGATGCTGTAAATCTGCAATTATCTACTGATGAGATCATCTATCTTGAAGAGTTATATGTTCCCCATGAGTTAGTTGGCGTAATGGCTCAGACACAGCCTGGAAAAAGGATAAAAAATAAGAACGATTAAAATAAAGCGTTTTTCGATTGTACTCAAATAAAGATTTAAAAGGCTTGATCCATATAGCGATTAAGCCTTTTTGGTTATTCCAGAATTGGATTTAATAAAGTTAAAAAGCTGATTGCGGTATGATAAACTAAAAAGGAGTTTTAGAATAAATTTGAGAGTGTCTCATTGTAGAAACTCTTCAAGAAGTTTTGTTGAGAGATATAGAAACTTGTAACAAGTTAGCAGTGGCAATAAAATAAGACATTGTTTTAATGCTACATAATAAATATAAAAGGGGAATACAGATGATTATTGGTGTAACTAAAAAAACACAGCCTTTATTTTCTGCTTTACCAACTATCGAGGATAAAGAAAATGGGAAACGATTTGCACAAGTTAATCCATTATTTTCGTGGCACGCGAACTATATCAACGTCAATCGAAAGAAGATTCTGATTCTTCTCAATGATCAAACCTATACACCTATTATTCTACATGATATTAATGCACAAAAGAAAAAGCAATTGCCGGAATTGATTTCTGAAGCGATTCACGTGGCCTTTGATATCGCTGGGGTTTCCAATGAGAAAACGGAAGAATATTTAAAGGTTGCTGGAGAAATTCAAGTAACCACTACATCTAATCGTTCGGTACTTGGAAGTGTCAATTTGGTGATAGCAGATTTAAGTTTTTTTAGATTGAACATGAATCAAACGATAAACAGTGAAGCCATGACTTTTTTCAGTAATTATATTCATACTCAATTATTTAAACAAGGGTATGGGAGTAGTGTGGAAGCTCTGAAAGAGGCTTTGAATAAACCATTGAGAATAGAAGAGGCTGTTGAAAAGTCCCCTTACTTCATTGAAAAGACATGGGATTACAGTCAGGTTCCTCTATTAGATGATTGGAATATATCTGAAGAAAAATGGGAGGAATTTAGAGATCTTTTAGTGGAACACAATGAAAAAATGTTAATGGAGTTCAAAAGATATCTGGTAGAGGGAAAAGGCTTAAGTAAAAAAACAGCTAAACGTCATGCTGACCAGCTTGATTTTTATCTTAATATTTATTTAACGGATTACGAAAAAGCAACTCCTGTTGACTCTGGTGATTCGGTAGACTCTTTTCTAGGCGATTTCATTGTGCGAAAAGACTTAATGAGTTCAAAGACATCATTGAAACAAACCGGTTCAGCTCTGAAAAAACTTTACCAGTTTTTGTATGAAGCTGGTGAAATTTCTGAAAATGATTTAGACGACACTAATGAATTTATCAAATCCGGAATTCAAGAAGGAGAAGAACTGCTAAGCTCTATTATGGACGATGATGATCTTTGGTTTTAGGAATAGAAAAATGAAAAGGGACTGTTTATAGATGAATTTGGAAGAATAAAGGCAGCGTATTTTAACTGGACTTATATACAACGATTTGACGAATGAGATAGTTGAAGCAAGAGAAACAGTCATTTTGCTTATCAATGAAAACAATAACAGATTTGGAAAATCATCTGTTGAAAGAGAACCATTCTCAAGAAGGTAATCAAGTCTACCGGAGAAAACGTCCATTTGGAGCCGGAGCTCATCTCAATCAAGGCTTCACAATAGGAGACAACGCGGTTATTGGTTCAGGGAGTGTTGTCTCCAAATATATTCCGTCTAATGTGATTGCAGCGGGAGTGCCGTATAAAGTGATTCGAGAAATCACCGAGGAAGACAAAACGGGATATAAACCGTAAAATTTTAATTACGGCAAAACTAGAAACTATTTTATTACAAGTTAAAAAACTTTCTATCGAATATTTGACTAATATCCTATCCATTGAATCAATGGACTGTCCTTGATATAATGTACCCAATAAATCGAAAGGTTGTGCCTAAATGTACACTATCTAAACAAATCGTAATTGAAGAAGAAACAGATTCTGCTGACAAAGTAGGTTTCTTTGCAACGGTTTTTTTAGATACTTCATTTAAACAACTTTTGAATCGGAAATGGTGTTCCGTCATAGGCGCACCATCCTTCTACCGTTTAAATGAAATTACCCGACTGTCTGCAGAAACTTGCTGGCGGTCGTTTTTGTTTATTAGACAGGGGGAATCAGTATGCTACAAGTGAAAAATTTGACCTTGCATCATTTAATGGATTTGAAAGAGATTGTTAAAGCACTGAGTTTTACCGTCAATCCTGGAGACAAAGTAGCCATCATCGGTGAGGAAGGAAATGGAAAGTCAACCTTACTGAAATGGATCATGGGAAATGAAAGTATTGAATCCTATATTCAAGCAGATGGAGAGGTGATCAATCAATTCAGTAGCACCGCTTATTTGCCACAGTCTTTACATCGAGAATTTGAAGAGCTTACTCTGGATAAGTATTTCTTTGGACAAAGTGACGTTGTCGATATGGACTACCAGCAATTGTATCAAGTGGTCGGCCAGCTCGGCTTTGATGCAGATAGTTTAACAAGTTCTCAACGGTTAAGCAGTCTGTCTGGGGGAGAGAAGATTAAAGTCCAACTGTTAAAAGCACTTGCGAAAGATCCTGATCTGCTATTGCTAGATGAGCCTTCTAATGACTTAGACTTGGATACAGTTCGTTGGTTGGAACACTTTATCAAATCAACTCCTTTAACCGTAATGTTTATTTCACACGACGAATCTTTACTGGCGGCCACAGCAACAAAAGTTATCCAACTTGAGTTGTTACAGCACAAGACAATTCCAGTTGCGACTGTATCAAATTTGTCCTACAAAGAATACATTGAGCAAAGAGAAGCGCGCTTTGAACACCAATCTCAAGTCGCCAACAAGCAACGTGAAGAACACCAGAAGCAAATGGAAAAATATCGCCAAATCGAAAGCAGTGTGCACCACGCACAAGGGAGTGTTTCTAGAGCAGCCGCAGCAGAGGGACGCTTGCTGAAAAAGAAAATGCACGCCGTAAAATCAATGGGAAGACGATTTGAACGAGAAAAAGAAAATTTTGAAGACATTCCAATTCAAGAAGACGCTATTTTAGTGAAATTCTCAAACACTAAACCGTTGCCTGCAAATAAAATCATTCTTCATTTGGAAGATGCCAATATAAAATTAGGAGATAAAGTGTTAGCACAATCACTAAACTTATTAGTAAGAACGCCCCAAAAGATAGGCATTATCGGGAAAAATGGAGTAGGGAAAAGTACCCTGTTGAAACAATTGTGGACAACATTAAGCCAGCGCACGGATATTGAAGCTGGATATATGCCACAAAACTATGCAGATTATTTAGACTTAGAAGATACACCAGTTGAGTTTTTGAGTGAAACTGGGGAAAGCGATGAACGCACTCAAGTAATGACTTATTTGGGAAGCATGCGTTTCACTGCAGATGAGATGCACCACTCAATCCAATCTTTATCGGGGGGACAACAAGCTAAACTGTTGTTACTGAAAATTGATTTATCCGGGCAAAATGTGTTGCTCCTAGACGAACCTACACGGAATTTTTCGCCGCTTTCCCAACTGGAACTAAGAAAGCTCTTCAAGAAATTCGAAGGATCCATCATTACCGTTTCACATGATAGGAAGTTTTTGAAAGAAGTCTGCGATCAAGTGTATGAATTGAGAGAAGATGAATTGGTCAGAGTAGAAGCACAATTGTAATGAGTCGAGCACAACCTAACTTATTTATACGTTGAATTTTTTACGAATCTGGCGTTTTTTTAACAGTTATACATTGAATATCAACTAAATGGATTCTCTTCTCACAAAACGTATACATGATTTTATCCAAAAACATGTATTAATAAAAGTTGTACGCTATGTTATAATAATAGAGGAGTTCATGGAAACGGATACATTAAAAAAGAGAGGTACTATGACCAAACTAGGCATACAGATTTCAAGCGTTAAAAAATATCTTCAAACCCCTGAGGGAGTATTAGAATCGTTCAGAAAAGTCAGCGACATCGGTTATGATACCATTCAAATCCAATGGATCAATCCTGAAGTCCCAATCGAATTCATTCAGGCTGCTTTGAAAGAAACGAATTTGAAATGTATAGGGACACAGGATTATTACGATGTGGTCATGGAACATTTGGATGAGGTCATTGAAATGAACGACCTCTGGGGTGGTACTTATATTACCGTCAGTGGGCTACCAGAGCGCTACCAATCTTATGAGGGCTGTCTGGAGTATGCAAAGGAATTGAACAAGCTTTCAGAATTTCTTGAAACCAAAGAGAAAATTTTAAACTTCCATCCAAGACAAAAGGATGTGTTTCAATATGGGGATAAAAATTCTCTTGAAATCATTTTCGAAAATACGAGAAACGAATTCCAGTTTTTATTAGACATCTATCAGATCATTCACAGCGGTTTAGATCCGATTGAATGGATTTATAAGGTGCAAGGACGAAATGATGTGGTCCACTTCAAGGATGGGGTTGAGGAACCAAAAGGCCAACAGTTGCTTATGCCTGTTGGACAAGGTTCAATCCCATGGGAACCCATCTTTGACGCTACAATTGAAACGGGTGTAAAGTACGCTTTCGCTGAACAAGAGACCTTTGAGAAAGAGCCTTTCCAATGTTTAAAAGAAAGCTACGATTATCTTGTAATGAATGGCATAAAGTAAAACATATTGGTGATTCTAAAAAAGCCGAATCCTTAGCTTAAGGATTCGACTTTTTTAATTTGATATTTATGCTTGGATTACTAATTTACTATTTTGACTACAATGGTCAAACGGTAAAAATAACTGAAAAAGTCATTTTTACCAAATCAATTCCCTTCGCTCAAATTATCGGAAGTCAGTTTTCATTAGTAGATACGAATTACCAAACTATTGGTTTCAATAATGAATTAAAAACGATGTTCAATACGATACTCGTCAATGAGGATAGTCAAGATGAGGTCTATGAACCTATTCTGGATGGATGGATAGAAAGATAAGTGACAATAAAAGGTGTTTTTATTATACTATTGGTAACGGTTACGTTGAGTTGATTATATCAATAAAAACCGTTGGCGAAAATATAAAGTGATGAATAGGAGAGTATAAAATGCACATCGAACACATAGCACTATGGGTAAAAGACCTGAAAGGTGCAAAAGAATTCTATTGCAATTATTTTGGAGCCACTTCAAATGATGTTTACCATAACCCTACAAAAGGATTTAAATCTTATTTTCTAACATTTGCGGAAGGTGCTCGATTGGAATTGATGACGCGTACAGATGTGACAGAAGCTCATGAACCAGCAATGTTAGGATGGGCACATCTGGCGATTTCAGTAGGCAGCAAAGAAAAAGTAGATCAACTGACAGAACAATTGATCCAAGACGGCTACCGCTGCCAAGGACAACCACGCACAACAGGCGATGGCTATTATGAAAGTGTGATCGAAGACCCTGAAGGAAATTGGATAGAGATCACAAAATAGAAATAGTAAGCCCTTATGCTTTAGTGTTAACAGCGCTTTAATACAGTGCTGTTATCCTGAATTATTCTGGATATATAATGTTTTTAAGATGAAGATCGAGGAAAGTAGTTGCAGCTATAATCTATAGGTTGAAACAAATAAAAATCAGTAGTAAGGATCCTGTGTTTTACAGGATCCTTACTACTGATAAAGTATTTCAGCTTATTTTATTGAGTCTAAATACGTTTGATAGAATTCTTCTACTTTAGCTGGATCAGCTACTAGTTCATTTCCAGTGTCTACTAATGGGCTAACCGTAGAATAAGCTTTCAATTTTAACCCATCATAAGCAGTGCTGAGTTCATCTTGGTTGATGGAGTAAAGAATCGATTTACGCAAATCAGCACTGTCAGAAACCTCACGTCCGTTGGCATTAAACAGCATATAAGCTACACCGTTACTTGGCATACTTTGTAACGATAAACTGTCTTCTCCTTCAACAACGTCATATTTTGTTTCATCTAACCCAGCTAACAAGTGAATCTCGCCAGAACGTAAGGCAGATAAAGCACTATCTGCATCTCCGATGAAACGAACCGTTACGTTAGCGATTTGAGCTGCATGTTCTGTGCCAGCCATGTAAGCAGGATTTTTTTGGAATGTAGCTTCATAATCATTTTTCTGAGTCATGATATAAGGTCCACTAGCGTACAAATGATTGTCGTATGTTTCGCCTTCTGTTACGACTCTTTGATCTCCATAAGGAATGTCAGTAGAGATGTCAAAGTTTTCCACATCATATGTGTTGATGCTTTCAACTTGCTCTTGTGAGACGATTCCAGCAGATTGGTGTGCAAGATAATTCAAGACTTGTGGAAATGGTTCTGTAGTGGTCACTTTAACAACTTGGTATTGACCTGAAGCATTATCGACTTGCGCTGCATCTTCTACAACATTAGCAATAGGAGACTCTAAATTAGCCTCTAAAGCTTCTTTGACAGTTCCGTTTCCATCAGATAAAGAAGTATTTTCAAGTTCCGCAAGATCGGTAACTAAACTAACTGAATCAATGTGCTCATGTAAGCTGTATGTCCGGTGATCTGGAACAGAGTTGGAATCTTTAGCACGATTCAGTGAGAAAACAGCATCTTGTCCACTGACCATTTTGTCAGTATCAACGGCTTGTCCATCTTCAACGGCTGCGAAATTAATATCGTCGCGTAAAATGAAATAGTAATCTGAATTACCTTCTGCAATCGCATGGTTGTAACTCAAAGAACCATCAGAAACCACTTGGTCATTATCTGTTAAATTTACTAATCGGACATACATATTAGTATTCAATTGGTTGATTGATCCATCATTGCCTTTGATAGGGTCTAATGAAGTCAAATCACCTATTTGTTGCGTCAATATTAATGGTTCTGTGTCGTTTGAAGCAGTTTCATTAAATTGTACCGTTTCCCAAGGGAAAGCACGTGATTTTGCTAGGCGAATAGAATCTGTGTTTAAAAGATCTTGATTAAATGCTTGAGCTTTTAAAGAAGTATAAAGTGGGACGATATAAGCATTTTCAGTAACTAAAACATCTTCTAATTCTTTATACGTTTCGGTATATTCGTCAGAAGTTTGCAAAGCAGCCTCATTGATCAAAGTATCAATTTCGCTATTAGACAGATCACTATTGTCACCACCTGTGGTAAATAAAGAACGGACAGCATAATCCGGGTTTCCGGTTACCGTTGTCCAACTTGAAATAGCTAGGTCATAATTACCAGCTTCTTTCTGTGTTTGGAAACTAGCGTAATCTGGCTGTGTGTTCAAGGTAACATCGAAACCATTTTTGATCAATTGATCTCTAACAATATTCATGTCGGTTTCATTGCTTGAAGACCCTAATAATTCAATGGTCGTTTTTTCCGTTGTTTCACCCGTGGAAACATCAGAATTGTCATTGTTTGCTTGTTCTTCTGTTTGAACATTACAAGCCGCTAATAAAATCACACTAGTGGTAAGAGTTAGGAAAGATAATAATCGTTTTTTCATTGTACTTAACCTCCAAATTTTTTTTGTTGTGAGAAAATAATGATAAAGAATACCGGCTAGTTTAATTTTGGATCAGTTGCATCTCGAATACCGTCTCCTAAAAAATTAAAGGATAAAACAAGTAAGATAATAGCTAAGCCTGGATAAATAGCCAAATAGGGATTGGTTTCTAAATATTGGCTGCCAATTCTTAAAATGTTTCCCCATTCTGGGATGTGTGCTTCCACACCGAGTCCAAGATAACTTAAGCTACTTGTCGAGATAACAGCAGTCCCAATAGTTAACGTTGAACGCACAATCATTGGAGCCATAGCATTTGGAATAACATGCTTGGAGATGATGCGGCTGTTTGTCTGCCCTAAAGCTCGAGCAGATTCAATGTATTCCAAGTTGCTGACTTGCATCACATTTGCGCGCATCGTTCTAGCGTAAGAGGGAATCGACCCTAAACTTAATGCAATGATCAAGTTCGTTGTTGAAGCTCCAAATGAAGCTATGATCGTAATGGCTAACAGCATGCCGGGAATGGCGTACAGCACATCCAACAATCGCATGATCACGTTATCAGTCGTACGGCCGTAAAAGCCCGATACTGCGCCTAAAATACCGCCAACTACTAAAGGAATAGCTGTTGCAATCAACCCAACCGATAGTGAGATTTGAGTACCATAAACAATTCTCGTAAAAACATCACGCCCATAATTATCCGTCCCGAATGGATAACGTAAAGAAGGGGGGTGTAAAATAGAACTGTAGTCATTTTGAACAGCAAAAGAATAACTAAACGTCCAATTACAAGTAACTGCTAACATAATTAAGAAAGCAATGAACAACAGTCCGAGCAAAGCAGCTTGGTTTTTAATCAGCTTTTCACGAATACTTGTCTGACGTTTGCCCATATGATCGGGTTTGTTGTTTTGATAAAAAGAAGCTGCTACAAAAAAGACGAGTATATTTCCTGTAAGACCAGTCAATGCAAGAATGAATAAGGTTATTTTTTGAGTTGTTGGTTTCCAGTCAAACCATTTCTGCCCAAAAGCTAAAATGAAGCTGTGAAAGAGCACGATAACTATCATGAGGTAAAATAACGGTAGAAAAGTGTTCGATACAAACGGCTTAAATAGGTTCAAAGCCGTTACAGCAATGACCAGTATATCAACTAATACCATATAAATTGAATAAATCAGGCCAGTCGTTAGTGTTTTTTTAAACGTGGTAATTCCTGAAATAAAAGCAAAGATATTCCCTACTAAAAGACTAGCCATCAAAATCAACGAGCTGACTTTAATGGAAGAAAGGCTTGCTTCAGCATGGAAACCATCTTTTTTAACTGTTTGGAGCAATTTTTGATGCACTAGGCTGATGAATAAATTCAATATACCTATTCCCAGAATCACCGGTTTGAACCCTAATGGTTGAAATTGAATACTTAGCAGTATCCATAATGCAGCATAGCCCCAAGTCAATCCGTTGTTGAAACGGATTTGTTGGTAAATTAAATTTGTTTGATAGGATCTCACTTAAAAGTCACCTGCTTTCATCGTCCGCTTTTGATCCGGGAACGAATTCTTGGATCAATAAAACTGTAAAGTAAGTCAATAAATACGTTGACGATGGATAAGATAATCGCGATATAAACGACCCCACCCATAACACTTGGAATATCTGGGACAAATTGTTTGTCAACGATGTAGCTTCCCACACCATTGATGTTAAATACTTTTTCCGTAACAGAGGAGCCGCCAAGCATGCCGCCAAATTGTAAACCAATGATGGTCACGATAGGAATCAAAGCATTCGGTACAGCATGTCGAAGAATGACTCTTCTATTTGAGAGTCCTTTTGCTCGGGCTGTCAAAATGTAATCCTCATTGATGACCTCCAGTGTCGATGAACGAGTCATACGAGCGACGGAAGCCATCAGGCCGGTTCCAAGAACAACGGCTGGCATAATAAGAGAAGCGATGTTGTCTGCATTGTAAGTAGCCGGCAGCCAACCCAAGTTAATGGAAAAGGTTAAAATAAAAATCAATCCTTGCCAGAAACTAGGAATGGATATTCCAATCAAAGCGATTAACATGAAAAGGTGATCGAAAGTTGTATCGGCTTTAACCGCAGCATAAATTCCAGCAGGGAAAGCAACTGCAATGGAAAGTATCAAAGCAAATAAGGTCAATTGTAAAGTGACAGGAAAGCGGCGCATGATGGTTGTTACGACACGCTCATTTCCTTCAAAAGCATTGCCTAGATCAAACGTAAAAATACCTTTGATGGTTCGGCCTAATTGAGTTAGGTAGGGGTCATCCAACCCATGAACAGCATTAAAATTAACGATTTGTTCAGGTGTCGCTTGTTCCCCTAAAATATTCGTCGCTGAATCGGAAGGCGACAAATACAATAATGTAAAGACAATAATGGTGACTCCGATAATAACGAACACCATCATAACTAAACGATTAACGATGTAGCGCAAAGTAGGAATGGATACGACCAATAATAGAAAATACATAGGAAAACCTAGAAGTAAAGACAGTACAAACCAAAGAGGTTGTTCTAACCAGTGTGCGGTTTCATTCAAGAAAATCGGCTGCTCGCGGTTTGACTCTTTGTAGTAAGCTTCCACGCGTTCCTGTGTTTCTTTCTGGTAACCCACTCGATAAAGTTCGTTGACCTTTTTTTCCATCTGTGCTTGTGAGCTATGTTGTTTCAGAAAAGCAACCTTCCGTTTTTCCTGGGCCTGCAGCTTGTCTTTTAAAGATGTTGCCGCGCCGCTTTCTTCAAATTCAGTTTTGATTTCATGCTCCACAGTGCGTTTTTCAAACGGTTGGCTTTTTAGTAAGTAGCGGATGAGCACAAGAAGCTGAAAAGGGAAGCTGAGTAAACATAATCCTAAAGCGACAAAGGGTTGCTGTGAAGCTTCCTTATAAGATTGACTGACTTTTTGCAGCCAGTTTGATTTGGTGTGCATGCTATTTCCTCCTTCCAGTTATTTTAGTTGTCAAAGATTCGTTAGACATGTTTTCTGAAAAATATACAAAAAAAGCCCTTAAATGACTCTTCATCGAATGAAGAGCTATTTAAGGGCAAAATGCACTATTTTACGGTTCCACCTTAATGGGTACGAAGAAAAAAGAACTGCCATTCTTGTTTTCTTTGTATGCTTGATTCGGTACGGCGCCATATCATTCAGACGGGTATACCGATTTGCTGTAACGGGCAACCCCGATATGATCTAAAGAATCATTCCCTCAACCATACAACTCCAAGATGCACTTCCAAGTTTTCTTCTAGATCCCTTTCCACCAGACGGGACTCTCTATACTATCATCCAACTTGTACTTTTCTTTTCATAGTTTTTCAGATGTGTTCAATTGTCTAACTAGCCATAAGTATAGCAAACGCTTTTATATTCGTCAAGCGAATATGAAAAAAACTTTTATTTAGTAAGTAATAAGCAAAAGAGGTTTATTTTTCAATTGAATCGTGTTACATTGCTAAGCAAAAGAACTGCCGTTCAGCACTGGAATCCATTTTATGGGTATCATTTTTCTTGGTTTCGGTTAAAAATAGTAAAGGAGTCAATTATGGAAACTCTATTGAATGTAACTAATTTGTCTGTCTCTTTTACGACAGGCAGCAACACACAGCAAGTCACATCTGAAGTTTCTTTCTCAGTTCAAAAAGGAGAAACGATTGGAATTGTTGGCGAATCTGGCAGTGGAAAAAGTGTAACGGCTCGCTCTATTATGGGGCTGTTAGCCCCAAACGCATATGTTCATCCTGAGAGCAATATTGTATTTATGGGAAAGAACTTACTTAACATGACTGAACGAAAAATGCAGGAAATACGTGGGAAAGATATCGGGATGATCTTTCAAGATCCGATGACTTCATTGAACCCAACGATGACAGTTGGCAGCCAAATTACGGAGACTCTTCTTTTTCATGAAAAACTATCAAAAAAAGAAGCAGAAGCCCAAGCAAAAGATATTATGCGTCATGTTGGAATAACTGATGTAGATGTGCGGTACAAACAATACGCCCATGAATTTTCAGGCGGTATGCGTCAAAGGATGATGATTGCTTTAGCGTTAGTCTGCAAGCCGGCATTATTGATTGCAGATGAACCGACAACAGCGTTGGATGTGACCATTCAAGCACAAATTTTAGATTTACTGAAAGAGGTTCAAGAGAAATTTGGGACAGCGATTATTTTGATCACTCATGATTTTGGCGTTGTGGCAAATATGTGCGACCAAGTCCTTGTTATGAAAAACGGGCAAGTAGTAGAAACGGGCGAAACAAAAGACGTTTTTCAGCACCCAAAAGAAACGTATACTAAAATGCTTCTAGCAGCCATTCCAAATTTGCATAAAGAAAAGACAGCACAACAGAAGAAAAAACTTGCAGAAATCCATTCAGGAAAACGAGAAAAACTCCTTGAAATATCTCATTTAGAAAAGCATTTCCCATTAGGCAAAACAGGTCTGTTGAAAGCTGTGGATGATATCAGCTTTGCCATTTACGAAGGAGAAACTCTAGGCTTAGTTGGAGAGTCGGGTTCTGGAAAGTCTACTACTGGGCGAACGATTCTTCGTTTACATGAAGCGACTGGCGGAGAAACTTTGTATAAAGGCTTTGACTTGTACCATCTGTCTCCAAAAGAATTAAAAACCATGCGCAAACACATGCAGATTATTTTTCAAGATCCTTACGCTTCCTTAAATCCACGAATGAAAATTCAAGATATTATTGGAGAAGCTTTGGATATTCACCACTTAGCAAAAAATAAGAAAGAACGAAATGAAAAAGTAGCAGAATTGCTGCGTTTAGTTGGGTTGGATGAAATATTTGCACAACGTTACCCACATGAATTCTCAGGAGGGCAGAGGCAGCGGGTTGGTATTGCGCGCGCTTTAGCAGTAGATCCTGCATTTATTGTGCTCGATGAGCCATTGTCTGCTTTAGATGCTTCTATTCAAGCTCAAATTGTGGAACTTTTAGAAGAGTTACAAGAAAAATTAGGATTGACCTATTTGTTTATTGCCCATGATTTAGCCATGGTCAAACAGATATCAGATCGAGTAGCTGTGATGTACAATGGCCAAATCGTAGAGCTGGCGGATGCGG
Organism: Desemzia sp. FAM 23990; assembly: GCF_045528485.1. Classification (NCBI taxonomy): domain Bacteria; kingdom Bacillati; phylum Bacillota; class Bacilli; order Lactobacillales; family Carnobacteriaceae; genus Desemzia; species Desemzia sp. FAM 23990. The sequence continues at coordinate 41,469 of NZ_JBGQQW010000016.1, read as the reverse complement.
AAGAATTATTTTCTAACCCTATTCATCCGTATACGAAAAAATTGTTGTCGGCTATTCCAGTTCCAGATCCAGTTTATGAGACTTCTAAAAAAATGACGAGTTTAGTGACCGATGAAAAAGCTGACTTTTATCCGAAAAATAGTGTCTTTAAAGAAGTTGCCGCTCATCATTGGGTAGCACAAACAGCTGAAAGGGAATAAAATGGCTAGATAGATATGAGGTTAAGCAACAAGAAAAAATGGTCCGCTCTAATCATCAAAGAAGATTGTCGTTGTTTTCTAACAAAAATCAGCGATAATTTTTTTGGAGCGCTTTCTTATATGAAATTAAAAATCAGGATAAAGGAGAGGTGTCGGCATGCACATCGAACATATAGCACTATGGGTAAAAGATTTAGAAGTAACAAAAGATTTCTACTGCAATTATTTTGGAGCTGTTTCAAATGATGTTTACTACAACCCTACAAAAGGATTTAAATCTTATTTTCTAACATTTGCGGAAGGTGCTCGATTGGAATTGATGACGCGTACAGATGTGACAGAAGCTCATGAACCAGCAATGTTAGGATGGGCACATCTGGCGATTTCAGTAGGCAGTAAAGAAAAAGTAGATCAACTGACAGAACAATTGATCCAAGACGGCTACCGCTGCCAAGGACAGCCACGCACAACAGGCGATGGTTATTATGAAAGTGTGATTGAAGACCCTGAAGGAAATTGGATAGAAATTACAGTGTAAAAAAACAAAATTAAATAAATAAAGAAAGGGCTTGCATGACTAAAATTCTTGTGCTATTATTCAATTAAGGATTGTTACTGGTTGTGCAGGCAAAACCTAGATTGCTACGAAATGATAATGTTTTGTCATTTGGTATCAGTTTAGGTTTTTTTATTTGGAAGGGGGGATGTTCTCTGCATGCGAGTCAAAAAAGTATTTAATAATAATGTAGTGCTTGCAGCAACAAACGAACAATCCGAATTGATCGTCATGGGAAAAGGAATCGGCTTTCAAAAGAAATCCGGAGATGATATCGAAGAAGATTTTATTGAAAAGAAATTTGTCATCCAAGAAGACGAGCCGGCAGACCATTTAAAGGCTGTCTATCAAAATCTTCCCGTTGAAGAGTCAGATGCTGTTTTCGCCATTATTGTGAAGGCTGAACAAGATCTGCAGCAGACTTTCGAGTCAAATGTCTATCTGACATTGGCAGATCATATTCACTATGCTATCCAAAGAACGGCTGAGGGAATCAATTTGAAAAATCCTTTGGCTTGGGAAGTAAGACGATTTTATCGGAGAGAATACGAATTAGGGAAAGAAAGTTTAGCTATTATTGAAAAATATACCGGCACAATGCTAGATGCAGATGAAGCAGCTTCGATTGCCTTACATTTTGTCAATGCTCAAAAAGAAGGGCAAATGATTGAAGAAACGATCAAAGTAACACGAATTGTACAAGACATATTAAATATCGTTCGCTTGCATTTTGGAATGGTCTTTAATGAAGATTCTATCTCCTATAATCGTTTTTTAACTCATTTGCAGTACTTCAGCCAACGGGTAGTTTCCAAAGAAACCTACCAAACTTCTCAAGATACCTTTTTGCTTGAACAAATTAAAGCTAATTATCCGGAGGCATTAAACTGTACAGAAAAAGTAGCTGTTTATATTGATGAAAGTTATCAGTTCAAAGTCTCTCCAGACGAAAAAGTCTACTTAACCATTCACATTCATCGAGTAGTAAACCATATCTAATTAAATACACATCTGATCTTAAAGGATTGTTACTGTTCAATCAGGCAAAACCTAAGCAGATAGCACAATGGAGTAAGGGAAACTGCGCTCATTCGTTGCTATCCGTTTAGGTTTTTTATTTTCAATAAAATAAAAAAATAGAGAAAAGAAAGAGGGATTCAAATGAAATACGAAGATTTAGCAAAAGATATCTTAGAACACGTTGGCGGCAGCGAAAACGTAAATAGTCTTCATCACTGTATTACGAGACTTCGTTTCAAATTAAAAGACGAAAGTAAAGCAGATACGGAGTATTTGAAAAAGCAAGAAGGAATTGTAACCGTTATTAAAAGTGGTGGTCAATACCAAGTGGTTATTGGAAATCATGTACCTGATGTTTATAATGCAGTTGTTAAAGTGGGAAATTTGAGTGATGGAGGAGAAGTTCCTGCTGATGAGGAAAAAGGAAATATTTTAAACCAGTTTATTGATATCGTTTCCAAAATTTTCCAACCTATCTTAGGTCCGTTAGCGGCTGCTGGGATGTTAAAAGGGTTAGCGGCAGTCTTAGTGGCAGCTGGAGTTGCGTCTACTAGTGGAACGTATCTATTGATCCAAGCTGCTGGAGATGGTTTATTCCATTTCTTACCGATTTTTCTTGCTTATACGGCAAGTAAACGTTTTGGGTTAACTCACTTTACTGGTATGGCAATAGCAGCTGCGATGCTTTATCCAAGCTTGGCTGTTCCAACAGATATTGCACCATTGTACACATTATTTGGAGGCACTATTTTTGAATCTCCAATCTATCTGACGTTCTTGGGGCTTCCAGTTATTTTAATGAGTTATGCATCTTCCGTCATTCCCATTATTTTAGCCACTTATGTAGGGTCAATTGTTGAAAAGTGGGTAAAACGTGTCATCCCTGATGTAGTGAAATTATTCTTAGTACCGTTTTTCACTTTATTGATTGTTGTACCAGCAGCTATTTTGGTCATTGGACCTATCGCGACTTGGTTATCTACATTGGTTGGAGCGAGCGTTTCAGCTGTTTACAATTTAAGTCCAATTGTGGCAGGAGCTATTATGGGAGGATTTTGGCAAGTACTCGTTATGTTCGGATTGCAATGGGGTCTTGTGCCAATTGCGATTAACAATATAGCGACAACTGGATTTGATACTTTCCTTGCTACTACTGCTGGAGTTTCATTTGCTCAAGTTGGAGTTATTATCGCCATATTATTGAAGACTAAGGAAGCAAAAGTGAAACAATTGAGTATCCCAGCGATTATTTCGGGAATGTTTGGTGTAACAGAGCCAGCTATTTATGGGATTTCGTTACCAATGAAAAAACCATTTATATTAAGTTGTATTGCAGGGGGAGTTACGGGTATGTTGGCCGGATTCTTCCAATTAACAAGTTACACAATGGGAGGGTTAGGAATATTCTTACTTCCGTCAGCTATTGATCCATCTGGTGTCAATAATTTCAATATTGTGGAACTGCTTATAGTTATGGTAGCTGGTTTAGTTTTGGGATTCTTATTCGTATACTTTACAAAAATACCTACTTTATATGAAGATACAGTTAGTGAAACAGCAGAAGTATCAGTAAATGATGCATTGGCATCGTCCGTTTCAGGATCAGCTTCAAAAAACATTGAAAATGCAACACAAAAGGATTTGATCGCTAGCCCCATGACTGGAGAAGCTGTTGAATTAGCTACTATACAAGATGAAGCTTTTGCAACAGGCGCTTTAGGCAAAGGGATCGCGATTCAACCGATTGATGGAAAAGTATATGCTCCAGCTAATGGAACAATCACTATTTTATTCCCAACGCTGCATGCGATTGGAATCACAACAGAAAATGGAACAGAAATTTTGATTCATGTAGGAATGGATACGGTTCAATTAGAAGGAGAAGGTTTCACCTCTCATGTGCAACAAGGAGACAAAGTGATTGCAGGGCAATTATTGTTAACTGTCGATTTAGAAGTTATACGGAATAAAGGTTATGAGACCGTCACTCCAGTTATTGTAACCAACACAAATGATTATATGGATATTTTATCCACCAAAGATACATCACTAACAAATGGAGATTATTTATTGTCGATTGTGGGTTAATGTGTTTTTTGATGGAAAGGTTAGTAGAAGAAAGAGGCAGTTCATTAGTGATACAATCAAAAAAAGAGTTCAGAGAGGAAGAATAAAATGATAAAAGAATTTCCGGAAAACTTTTTATGGGGTGGCGCAACAGCTGCCAACCAATATGAGGGGGCCTATAATGCAGATGGGAAAGGTCTATCTGTACAAGACGTCACTCCAAAAGGCGGTTTTGGTTCTATTACGGATGGACCGACTGAAGATAATTTGAAATTAGAAGGTATTGATTTCTACCATCGTTATAAAGAAGATATTGCGTTATTTGCGGAAATGGGCTTTAAAGTCTATCGGACTTCAATTGCTTGGTCGCGTATTTTTCCTAATGGAGATGAGAGTGAGCCAAATGAAGCAGGTCTAGCCTTTTATGATAAAGTTTTCGATGAATTACACAGATATGGTATCGAGCCGTTAGTAACGTTATCTCATTACGAAACACCATTGCACTTGGCAAGAGAATACGATGGTTGGGCAAACAGAGACTTGGTTGGTTTTTATGAAAAATATGTACGGACTGTATTTAACCGATACAAAGATAAAGTAAAATACTGGCTGACGTTTAACGAGATCAATTCGGTTTTACATGCGCCATTTATGAGCGGTGGCATTGCTACGCCACCTGAAGAATTGTCTAAGCAAGACTTGTACCAAGCAGTTCACCATGAATTAGTAGCGAGTGCTTCAGCTACTAAAATTGCCCGGGAAATAAACCCTGAGTTCCTAGTGGGGTGCATGGTTCTGGCTATGCCGACTTATCCAATGACACCAGATCCGGATGATGTGGTAGCTGCTATGAATGCGGAACGCCAAAATTACTTGTTCTCAGACATTCATGTACGTGGAAGATACCCTGGTTACATCAAGCGCTTCTTCCGTGACAATGACATTGAGATTCATTTCGAGGCAGGAGATGAAGAATTGTTGGCTGAAAATACCGTTGATTTTATCTCGTTTAGTTATTATATGAGTTCAACAGCGGCAGCAGATCCTGAAAAATACAATCAAGGAGAAGGAAACATTCTTGGAGGAATCCTCAATCCTCATTTAGAAGCTTCCGAATGGGGCTGGCAAATTGACCCTAAAGGATTATATATTGTCTTAAACGAATTTTATGATCGCTATCAAAAACCGTTATTTATTGTGGAAAATGGTCTAGGTGCTGTCGATGAATTGATCACAGATGAAAACGGCAATAAAACGGTCAACGATGATTACCGTATCGATTATATGAATGACCATTTAGCACAAGTCGGTGAAGCGATTGAAGACGGCGTAGAAGTAATGGGATATACTTCTTGGGGCTGTATTGATTTAGTGAGTGCTTCAACTGCAGAGATGAAAAAACGCTATGGCTTTATTTACGTGGATCGTAATAATGACGGTACAGGAACATTGGATCGTTACAAGAAGAAAAGTTTCTATTGGTATAAAGATATTATTGAATCAAATGGAGCAAATTTAAGAGCTGAATAAAAAATAGAAACCAGTTTGCAGATTCCAATCTGCAAACTGGTTTTTTACTGTAAAAGAAGCTGGTTTTGCTGGTTTATTTTGAAAGCGAAAAAACATGAAATTTAAAAACCCGATTATCAGCGAATTTTATCCAGATCCAAGAATTTGCAGAGTGGAGAATGCGGTTTGTTGTCAAAAGAAGTTGCAGGCGGATTTACAAGGAACGTTTTTGGTCTATATGTCACAGGAAATGGTGATAGGAGTTTGAATAAGGCTTTTTTCAATTGGTTTGATTATAAGGGTCTCTAATTAAAAAAGAGTCAATTATTTATCATACAAAAAAGCAGGAAGTGGTTTCGCTTACATCGAAAAAGGCCTTGCAATGATTCTCATTTAGAATTAATCTAGATATTAACGCACATTTAATGTTGTGAATAAAATTGTTAAAAAAGGAAGAAGTGATACAGTTGGAAATAATTAAATTGATCGGTATTGTCATTATTGTTGTTGGTTTTATTTTTAAATTTGATACCATAGCTGTAGTTTTAGTTGCAGCACTTGCAACAGCTTTAGTTTCAGGAATCTCATTTACAGAATTCCTAACATTATTGGGAGAGGCATTTGTATCCAATCGGTTAGTAACATTATTTTTACTGACATTGCCAATGATCGGAATGACGGAACGTTTCGGATTGCGTCAACAAGCTGTTAAATTAATTGAAAGAATCAAAGGTTTGACCCCAGGCCGGATGCTGTCTCTTTATATGGTGATTCGTGAGATGGCTGGTCTGTTCTCTATTCGTATGCAAGGACACACACAATTTATTCGTCCTTTAATAGAACCTATGACACAAGCTTCAGCCGAAGCAAAATATGGAGAAGTTAATGAAGAAGATAAAGAACGCATCAAAGCTCGTTCAGCAGCTACTGAAAACTTCGGAAACTTCTTCGCTCAAAATACGTTTATTGCAGCTTCAGGAGTATTGTTGATTACAGGTACGATGGAATCTTTAGGTTATAACATTTCTGCAGTTGCAGTAGCTCAAGCCTCTTTCCTGATCGCTATTATTGCGTTGGTTCTTGTAGCTGTTTCAAATGTTCTATTTGATAAGAAAATGGCTAACAAATATGGGAAGAACCCCACTAAATCATCTAAAAAAGGAGATGAGTAATCGATGGAAACATTAATCAATAATTTATTGGAATTTTTCTTTATCTTAACTGGATTCTTGCTGATCTATACAGCAGGATCAGTATTTATGGATAAAACTCATCCCACAAGATTGGGTACAACTTTATTTTGGCTGCTATTAGGTGTAATATTTGCATTAGGGAATTTTATCCCTTATGTTCTTAGTGGGATTATGTTGTTGGTCATCGGAGTATTGACGCTCTTCAAACAAGTTAGGATTGGACACATTCGTCCTATTGAAGAAGTGGAAGCAGAAAAAGCCAGTGATCGCATTGGAAATATGATTTTCGTTCCGGTTATCGCTTTAGCTGCAATAGCAGTAGGAATCGCCCAATTTACTCCGCTTGGCGGACAAGTTGGGATCGGTATTGGAGCTGCTGGTTCTTTAGTGATTGGTATGTTCATCACTCAAGCAGGACCAAAAACTGTCATGGATGACAGTAATCGTATGATTCAACAAGTAGGAACAACGGGGATCTTACCTCAACTGCTTGCAGCTCTTGGTGTGATCTTTACAGCTGCCGGTGTTGGTGAAGTGATTGCCGGGGGAATTTCTACTTTCCTTCCAGAAGGAAATCGTTTCTTAGGCGTTGTAGCGTACTGTTTAGGTATGGTTATTTTTACGATGATTATGGGAAATGCTTTTGCAGCCTTTACAGTCATCACAGCAGGAATCGGTATTCCGTTTGTGATTGCTCAAGGTGCTGATCCTGTTATCGCTGGAGCTTTAGCAATGACAGTTGGTTTCTGTGGAACCTTGATTACTCCAATGGCAGCCAACTTTAACGCATTACCAGCAGCCTTATTGGAAATGAAAAATGAAAATGGCGTTATCAAAGAGCAATCACCAATGGCCATTATCATGATTGTAGTCCACATCGCATTGATGTACTTCTGGGCATTTTAAAAACAGGATGCGGAGGTCGCTGTTCTGGCCCGACAGGAAAATCTATTCTCTTTTTAGAGGACGCTCTTGGTCCTCAAAAAAGAGAATGATTTTACCAAGAGCCAAGCGACCGCAGCTCAACTAAACAGGATGCGGAGAGGCCTTGGGAACAATGAAGCAAAAACAGGGGATTTTGAATGGGGTGCTTTTTACCCCAATCAGAATTTATCTTTTTTGCAAAATTGCTAGGCCTCGTAGCTCTACTAAAAACAGGATGCGAAGAGTCTTTATAGTTCAACTTTCAAAAATTAAAGTAAATAGAAAGGATTTTAGAATATGAAAATTTTAGTAACAGGTTTTGACCCATTTGGCGGAGAAAAAATCAATCCAGCTTTAGAAGCTGTAAAAGGATTAGCAGATACAATCAACGGTGCAGAAATCAAAAAATTAGAGATCCCAACAGTCTTCGGAAAATCGGCTGATGTTGTAAAAGCAGCTATTGAAGATTTTAAACCGGATTATGTATTGAATATTGGACAAGCTGGAGGAAGATTTGCTATTTCTCCTGAACGTGTAGCAATCAATGTAGATGACGCACGTATTGCCGATAATGAAGGCAATCAACCGATCGATGTGGCCATTAAAGAAGATGGAGAATCAGCTTACTTTACTCAATTGCCTGTAAAAGCCATGGTAACAGCTATTAAAAAAGCTGGTGTTCCAGGAGAAGTCTCCAATACAGCTGGAACATTTGTCTGCAACCACATCATGTACCAAGTGCAATACATGACCCAAAAAAACTACCCTGAAATCAAAGGTGGTTTCATCCACGTTCCATTCATCCCAGAACAAGTTGTGGATAAAGCAGGACAGCCGGCAATGAGCTTATCAGATATGACTAAAGGACTTACAGCAGCCATCGAGGCTATCGTTGAATTTGATGGCAAAGCAGACTTGAAACAAGTTGGCGGAGCGATTCACTAAGAGAACACTACAAGTTTTTAGAACCACCTCCACATTTTTCTAACAAATGTGGAAGTGGTTCTTTAGTTTTAATGTACTGGTTAAAACCTAATAGAATTAAAGCCCTTAGCGATTCTAAAACAGTTGACGTTAGTAAGTAAAAACTAATTTTCTTCGTTAAAAGCTGCTCGAAGTAGGACATCAATGAGTCTGAGACAGCCAATAGCACTGTTGTTTTTGTTTATTCTTCAAGTGAGGCTTCATTTTATGTTCACTTGAAGAATAAATACCGTTTACTAGTCAAGTGAGAACTTAATTGAACGCCACTTGATAAATAAGTCCAGTTTATTCTTCAAGTCGCGAATCATTCACTTCTCACTTGAAGAATAAACTTTGTTTACTCCTCAAACAAAAGTCTTTATTCAATGTGAATAGAGACTTCCGTTTGAGGAAGCCAGTAAATTGTATGACCATGTTCGAACAAAAGCAAATTGGCTGGTTGAAATCCGGTTAAACACCGAACTCAAACCAGCCAATCAGCTGCATAATAAAAAAACACACTTTTAAGGGGACAGCACCAAGTTTTTCCCACAGCTTTCCATGAGCAATCTCATAGGGCAAAGGAAATTACTTTATTAACGCTAGAAAATGAAGAACTCTCTTAGCAGAGGAAGACCTTTTAAAATCTTTTTACAACATGAGCTGGGTACTACAGATAAGGCTGTCTAAAAAAGTTGGAATCCGGTTAGACTAATCCGGTTAGAAAAGTCATTAACTTATACTATTATTCTTCGGGCAAATGCCTAATTTGAGTAATCAGTTTTTGTTCAACTGGGCTTAACTTTGAATTGAAAAATTCAGAAAGGGCTACGCCTAAAACTTTACAAATATGTGTGAGTGTTTTTAGGGACAATTTCGTTGTATTGTTTTCGATCGCTGAAACAAAAGACGGAGAAACAGCGATTTGTTCTGATAATTCCTTTGTTGTCATACCACTTAATTTTCGTAGTTCTTGAATTCTGTGTCCTATATCCATTTTATCCTCCTTCATCTTCATATAGAAAGCTTTCTTTAAGCGTCGAGACCTATTTTAGTTGGCATTACAGCATAAAGAAACCTATGAGTTGTTTTGTAAACCTATAGATAAATTTTTATTTTATTATTTTCATCTACATGTTAATATTATTCGATATGAGTTTTTAAGAATTTGAAGAGGACGGTATTTATGCAAAAGTATAAAAAAGAATGGTTTGGTAATGTTAAAGGGGATATTTTAGCGGGAATTGTCGTTTGTTTAGCTTTATTCCCCGAAGTCATCGGCTTCATGTTGGTTGCGGGTGTAGAGCCCATTGTCGGGGTCTATGCAACCTTCTTTATTACAGCTGCTGCTGCATTCTTCGGTGGTCGGCCAGGGATGATTTCAGCTGCTGCAGGGTCAGTTGCATTAGTGTTGGCTCATTTAGTTGCTGAGTATGGGGTAGAATACCTTTTTGCTGCAACTATTTTAGCCGGAATTATACAGCTTGTATTAGGTTTGTTTAAGGTAGGAGAACTAATGCGCTACATTCCTAAGCCTGTTATGCTTGGTTTTGTAAATGCTTTAGGGATCATGATGTTCTTGTCTCAGTTGGATCATTTCAAAGGAGGCCCCATCTTACTAGTACTTGGAGTGATTGGGATTGCTATTATATTTTTAGCTCCTAAACTAACGAAAAAAATTCCTGCACCTATTATTTCAATTGTAGTCATTACAGCTCTCGTACTAGGATTGGATTTGAATGCACAATTATTAGGTGATCTAGGGTCTATTTCAAGTGAGGTGCCTAAATTTGGTATTCCAAGTGTGCCAATAAATGTAGAAACAGTGAGAATCATTTTACCAACTGCACTTTCGGTAGCTATTGTCGGTTTAGTAGAATCTTTATTGACCGCACAATTAGTAGATGAAATGACAAATGAACCAAGTGATAAAAACCGTGAGTCTATGAGTCAAGGGATTGGAAATATGCTATCTGGTTTCTTTGGTGGTATTGCTGGATGCGGTATGATCGGTCAAACCATTATTAACCTTAATTATGGTGGGATTGGTCGTTTAGCTACTTTCTTGTCTGGTTTTTTCATGTTGATGTCCGTAGTCTTATTCAATGAAGTAGTGTCAGACATTCCAGTAGTAGCCTTGGCAACGGTAATGGTAGTCGTAGCTTTTGAAACCATTGACTGGAGATCGATTAAACGTTTGACTGTTATGCCCAAAGATGACAGTTTGGTTATGATTTTAACCGTGGCGATTGTATTAATTACACATAATTTAGCCTATGGTGTAGTTGCTGGAACCTTAGTCAGTGCTGTCTTTGCAGCCTTTAAAATGACGCATCTTCAAGTAGAAAAAGGTACAGAACAAGATGAGTATCATTATAAGGCACACGGGCATCTTTATTTCGCATCAGCGGAGAAGTTTTTAGATTTTTTTGTCCGTGACTTTGACCATGAAGGTGAATTAATTATCGATGTTAGTGCCATGACTTTATGGGATTCAACAGCTGTCGAAGCGATTGATAAATTAATCAGTAAAAACAAAGAATCCGGTGTAACTTTTATTAATGCGGATAATCAAAGCAAAAAATTATTTCAGAAGAATTCTACTCATAAGATGAAATAGTATTAGAGATAGGACCTCTGCAAAGGGATCTTTTTTATCTTATCATCAGTGATATATTTAGTAGAATCAAGTAGTTGAACTGAATTTAAACTAGTATTAGGTATAATAATGAAGTATAGTGTACGAAAATAGGAACAGAATCAGATGACTGAGAGGGACAACATGAGAAATATCAAAATGACGATTGAATACGATGGCGGAAGGTATTTGGGTTGGCAAAGGCTTGGAGACTCGAATAAAACCATTCAAGGAAAAATAGAGAATATCCTGAGTGAAATGACGGGAACTAAAACTGAAATCGTGGGTTCTGGGCGTACAGATGCCGGAACCCACGCTAAGGGACAAATAGCTAATTTCAAGACAGTATCTGATATGGAACTGGTTACGATGCAGGCGTTTTTTAATCGTTACCTCCCGCAAGATATTGTTGTAAAAGAGTTAGAAGAGGTTCCGGAAAGATTCCACTCTCGATATAACGCTGTTGGTAAACAATACAGCTACTATATTTGGAATAGTGTCGTGCCTTCTGCATTTGAACGCAATTACAGTTTCCATTATCCTGAAAAATTGGATATCGACAAGATGAATGAGGCTTGCAATAAACTTGTCGGAACTCATGACTTTATTGGATTCTCATCGCTTAAAAAGTCGAAAAAATCAACGGTTAGAACCATCAATGAAATTTCGATTCAGAAGGAAGGTAACCTGCTGCACTTTACATTTGTTGGAGAAGGTTTCTTGCATAAAATGGTTAGAATCATGATGGGGACGCTTCTTGAAATCGGAGCAGGGATGACAGAACCAGAATATATTGATACTATCTTCGAGAGTAAAATTAGAAGTAATGCTGGGATGACGGTGCCTGCTCAAGGTCTGTTCCTAGATGAAGTGTATTACAATTAAAGAGAAGTCACTTTAAAAAATCAAGTTATAAGAAACAAGGGCCTCCCAAAAACGAGATAAAAGTTTTTGAGAGGCCCTTGTTTCTAGCTTTATATGAATCTACTGCTATACTATTAAGTGCTGTTATACGAGGAGATGAACTTATGATTACTAAAACACTTTTTAACAACGAAAAAAACAAATGGATTAATATAAACACTGATAGTTCCGAAGAATTAAAGAACCTTTATCAAGATTACGAAATTGATGATGAAATAGCCGCTTATTCACTTGATAAAAACGAACGTGCTCATTTGGATTATGATCAACCAACGGATACTTTTGTATTGATTTTTAATGTACCTAATCAAAGCAAAATAGATGATCATTACGAAACCATTCCTATGACGTTTTTGATTAAGGATCTTCGTTTTATCACTATCTCGAATAGTAATAATCAGTATGTCATCTCGAAAATGGAGAAGTATTTAAAACGTAATCCAGATACTACTATATTTAAGTTTTTATTCAGCAGTTTATTGTTGATTACAGACTCTTATTTTCCTTTGGTAGAGGAAATAAATAGTGACAGAAAATGGATCAATGATAAGTTGAAAATAAAGACAACAAAACAAAATTTGCTATCTTTATCGAATCTAGAGACTGGAGTAGTTTACTTTGTTTCAGCCTCAAGACAAAATACGGTGTTGCTGGAACAAGTTAGAACGCATATGATTTACCGTGCGTTAGACGAAAGCGAAAGAGAACAGTTTGAAGATGCGTTAATAGAAGCGAAGCAGCTAGTTGAAATGACACAAGTGTCTTCACAAATTTTGCAGCAATTATCCGGAACCTATAACAATGTTCTAAACAATAATTTGAATGATACGATGAAAATTTTAACTGCATTGTCTATTTTGTTGACAGTGCCTACAATCATTACGGGATTTTTCGGCATGAACATGCCTCTTCCGTTAGAAAATAATCCTGCTGGCTGGTTGGTTACTATTGGCATTAGTGTGGTACTTTGGTTTGGGCTATCTTATATTTTGCGAAAGTTAATGAATTAGGATGGCCGGAATATCCAAAAAAAGGCATCGAATTCCTAAAATAAAGATAATTTTTTGTGAGTCTATCTAGATGACTACATAGCACATTAATAGACGTTCTAATGTTACTAAGGTATAATTTGATGGATAAGTTATTTTAGAAAGACAGAAAGTGAAAGGTAGTCAAGAATGAAAACTATTACGATATTAGTTCCAGCATACAATGAAGAAGAAGTCCTTGAACAGATGTATCATGTGTTAGTTGAAGTATGCAATCGATTAACCAACTATCACTTCGAGTTTCTTTTTGTCAATGATGGGAGTAAAGATAGAACGCTTGAAATTGTTAAACAACTTAAAGAAAAAGACGAGCGTGTGCAATATGTGGACCTTTCCAGGAATTTTGGCAAAGAAGTCGCTATGTCGGCAGGCTTTGATTATGCTAGTGGAGATGCGATGATCATCATGGATGCCGATTTGCAGCATCCGCCAGAAGCTATTGAAGAGATGCTCTATTGGTGGGAACAAGGGTATGACGATGTTTACGCTATTCGCAGAAAAAGAGAAGGCGAAAGCAAGCTCAAGAAATGGACATCAAAAACCTATTATAAATTATTGCAAAAAGTTTCCAAAGAAGAAATCATTCCGGATGCCGGAGATTTTCGCCTGCTAGATAAAAAATGTATCGAAGCCTTATCTCAGTTGAGAGAACATTCCCGTTACACTAAAGGGATGTACAATTGGATCGGATTCAAAAAGAAAGAAATCACTTTTGATGCTGATCCTAGAGCAGGTGGAGAAACAAAATGGAAGTTTGGTTCTCTGGTAACTCTTGCCATCAATGGAGTCACTTCTTACAGCACACTTCCCTTGAAAGTATGGTCTTTGGTAGGAATGATTATTTCTTTACTTGGTTTCATTTACTTGTTTATTGAGATTATGCGGACGATTTTCTTTGGAAATACAGTTGCCGGCTATCCATCATTGATAGCGGGGGTGCTTTTCCTAGGCGGAATCCAACTGATTTCTTTAGGGGTTATTGGCGAATATTTGGGACGCGTATTTGTGGAAACCAAAGACCGGCCGCTTTATTTTGTACAAGAGACTTCTGAAGAAAAACGTCAGAAAAAAGAAGCTGCTACTAGTAATGAAAAAGAAAAAGAATAAGCAGAAAGCGTTGGTTTTGCATGATGGAATTAGTAAAAAAATTATATGTGAAGTATGAAGAAGTAATTGTTTATTTAGTTTTTGGTGTACTGACAACAGTCGTCAATATCGTCGTGTTCTATGTGATGGACTCTGTTTTGGGAGTACAGTATTTGATCGCAAATGCAGTAGCTATTATTCTGTCGATATTATTTGCTTTCTTCACCAATAAAAAGTACGTGTTTAAATCAAAATCTGAAAGTTTTCAAAGTTGGTTGAAAGAATTTGTTTTATTTAGTGGATTTAGAGCTGTTTCTGGAATATTTGATATGTTGAGCATGTGGATACTAGTTGATTTTATATTAGTAGACACGAATATAGCTAAAATAGCCACCCAATTTATTGTGGTCGTACTAAATTATTTTTTCAGTAAATTCTTTGTCTTCAAACAAAAGAAATCAGATTGAAAAATAATTAGGAAGAAAGAGATTGGTGACTAATGTTATGAAACAACTAGGAATGACACAGAAAAAGAATACCGCAAATCTCTTTTTGTGGTATTCTCTTTTCTTTATCGTCATAATGACTTCGATTTATGGGTACTTTGTGTACAGCGGGACTTCTTTTATTTGGCAAAGTGACGGATTTACCCAACACTATTTATTGTTTGAAGACTATGTAAGTATGTGGCGGGAATTTTTACTGCATCCAACTGGTGGATTTCAATTTTGGGATTGGACGATCGGTTTAGGTGCGGATGTGATCACTTCTTACGGGTATTATGTAGTAGGAGACCCGTTTGTGTATTTAGGACTGCTATTTCCATCTAGTATGATGGAATTTGCTTTTCATTTTTTGATTGTGCTCAGAATTTACTGTATTGGATTAGCGTTTATTTTTTATGCTCGGAAATTGGGTTTCAGTAATTCTGGGATATTGGCAGGGGTTTTCGTCTATACTTTCGCCCATTATGTAACATTGAATGCTACAAGACATCCTTTCTTTTTGATGCCGATGGTGTTCTTTCCGCTTCTTTGCCTGGGTGTAGAAAAAATATTGCGCAATGAAACAGCCTTTTTATTCGCTGGAGTTGTATTTGTGAGTGCGGCGAGCAATTTTTATTTCTTCTATAAATTAACGATATTGATTTTTATCTACGCTATTTTTCGATATCTTGATCTATACCGTTTAGAAAAACCATTCAAAGAGTTTTGGAGTTATTTCTTCAGAGCTTTATATAGTTATTTAGTGGGTGTGTGCATGTCTGCGGTTGTGTTGTTCCCGGTGATTTGGGGATTCTTGCAATCATCAAGAGGATCAGGGGAAATGGCGAGCGGTATGACATTATACCCACTGCAATATTACATTGCTCTTTTAGCGAATGGATTTATTTCAGAAAGCTATTTATGGACTGTACTTGGGTTTGCTGGGATAGTCATGCTTGTCATCCCGCTGATGTTCACCAGACGGAAGTTATTCGGCTCTATTCCATTTATGTTGATCCTGTTTACAGTTATGCTGCTGTTTCCGCTATTCGGATCGATTATGAATGGGTTCTCTGGCCCATATAATCGCTGGACATTTGCTATTCCATTATTCTTAGGGATAGCAGTGGCACAATTTTATCAACACCGATTTGATTGGACAAAAAAAGATCGGCGAGCAATGGCGATAGGTGCACTTATTTTTGGCGTCTTATCGATCGTTCCGCAAGTGATAGACGGTTTTTCGCTTGCTCGAACAGTACCTTTGATTGCGGCACTAGTGGCATTGGCTGTCATCGTGACAGCTGCAAAACTCCAACATGTTGGCAAATGGGCAACGAAGCAGAGTAGTCTCGCTTCTTCGATCATTCTTTTATCGATCATCGCAAATGTGATTTTCAATGCGCAACAGTATTATTATCCATTTGGTCAAAATAAAATGTCCGCCTTGTTGGATTACGGAACAGCTGATGAGCAATACGCACAGGTATTTGATGGTGTGGAAGAAGAAATTCCTGATGTCGAAGAAGAGCCGTTTCGAATTGGTTTAACGGCAAAAGACAATCACATCAGAAACCATATGATTTACTTGGAACGAATGGGGATGACTTCTTATTTATCGATTACTAATGGTGCTGTGGCTGAATTTGCCAGCCAATTAGAAGTTGGATCGTTTCAATTGATCCAACCGGTCCGTAATGGATTTGACGATCGCCGCATTGCGAATCATGTCATGGGAGTCCAATATATCGTTACAGCTTTAAAGAATGAAAAATACTTGCCATACGGTTATGAAGTGGTTTATCGTTCAGAAGGAGACAATGCTCATTTAGTAGCTGAAACGGATCAGGCATATCCATTTGCTTATGCGAATGACGCTTTTATGAGCAATACGGAGTTCGAGAAGTTGAATCCGGTGGAAAAAGAAGAATTTCTTTCGACTGGTTTTACGGCTGATGAAGAAAAGGTGGACTCCGCTAAACTGGCTTTATTTGAGGATCGTTTAACGACTCAATCTGTGGATACAACGATCAGCAGTCAAGATGAAGAAAAAATAACCATAGACGGCGATAAAATTTACGTTCAAGACAGTGATGGAAAAATAGCGATTCGCATCAATGATCTGGAAAATATTCGTAACAGTGAAGTGTATGTTTATTTAGAAGGACTCAATCATGAACCAAAACCGAGAGAATCTCTAAACAGAGTGAATACGAGTTTTAATACAACAGTAGCATTTAATGACAGAAATAAAATTATCCATCAATCCGACGAATTAAGCTTTAGTTCGTATATTCATCGAGAAAAAATGTTGTTCAACTTAGGTTATCAATCTGGAGATGAATCAGATACAATCACGCTTCAGTTTGAAAAGCCGGGAGTATATGACTTGGAAGAGATTACGGTCTATGCTCTGCCAATGGATGAAGCCTACGATGATAAAGTAGCTGAGAAGCGCGAAAACCAGTTGATGATTACGAACTTTGAAAATGAACGAGTCTCTGGTACGATTTCTTCAACAGAAGACACCGTGTTAGTAACTTCGATGCCGTATTCAATAGGGTGGTCAGCAAAGATCAATGGAGAAGAAATAGATCCGATCAAAGTGAATTATGGCTTTATCGGGATTCCACTTGAAGCTGGGGAATCTGAGGTACTATTCTCTTACCAGACTCCTTTTTTTAAAACAGGTTTAGTCGTTAGTGTGATCGGTTTTGCATTGTATGGTTTTGAATGGTGGAGATTTAAGAAGAAAGTTCAGTCATAATAAAACAGCGCAAAAGGCTAGGTAAAATGGACTAGTCTTCTGTGCTGTTTTTATTGACTCTTCATCTTCTAACGTTGGTAAAGAAATTTCCTCCGGCCTATGGGGTTACTTGTGGAAAGCCATGGGAACGCCTTGGCCGAATACCGCATCTCAAGGCTTGCAAGCGTCAAACTTAGTGTAACGGCTAAAGCCGAACACTAAGTAATTGCCATGATTGTTGCTGCTTCAGCAGCTTACAAGCATGGTACCCTTGGGCGTACGCCACAGTGTTTCCTTTTTTTTGCATCCTTATTCATGGCTATAAGCAACCCCATACTCCTCCATAAATTTCTAAGAATGAGTTTTTAAAAGGTTTAGCATTGAAAAGGAAACTGTTTTTATTCATTAACGTCAAATATTATAGAACCTTTTTATTTAGCGTTCTTTTAACGTACTGATATGCTGTACATTCTCCAAATCAATGATTTCATTTACTACACGAGATAAAGGGAAATCTTCTGGAAGTCCAACAGTATAGTAATTGGAGTAGGCAGGAGCCTGATTTTCAGTGCTGTCTAAACTATGCTGTTCACTGAATAGTTTGATGTTGTTTTCAATGAAATACTGTTTTATGGCCTCTTGGGTTTCTTTGCCGATATATTTGATATAAATCAGATTCATATTGGGGGAACCGAATAAACGTTTAATAATTCTTAATACGAGCAAAACAGCGACTGTACTGGCAACCGTCAAGAAGTAATACCCCATTCCAACAGAGATGCCAATTCCGGCAATTGCCCAAATAGAAGCGGCAGTTGTTAAACCAGAGACATTTCTTTTAGTGACAATAATGGTTCCAGCACCTAAAAATCCAATACCGCTGACGATCTGAGCTGTTAAACGAATAAAATCTGTACTAAGCGTACCGGCTAGATCAGGATTTTCAATCACAGTTTCAATAATATCAAAACTGGCCTCAACTTGAGCCATCGCCATCACTGCAGCACCCACACACACCAGCATATGGGTCCTTAGACCTGCGTCGTGCCCTTTTGCTTCGCGTTCAAAACCGACAGCACTTCCGCACAGGATAGCTACGCTAATGCGAATGAGAATTTCTATATTGCTTAATTCATACATGCAGATCCCCCTTTCTATTTTCTCAAAATAAAGCACTAAAAAGGTGTTATGCTCTTATTTTTAATATAGCTTTACGGTGTAAATTTGTCAAAAAGGAACGTAAGAATAAACAGAAATTAAAAAAAGATTAAAATTTTGAAACCGATTTATATTTTGATTGTTTTTGAACGATAATGGTGGTAAAGTAATGGTGAAGAAGGTGTGTATAATGTTAACAGAAGAACGTTATCAATATATATTAGACAGATTAGCCCAGCGTGGTCTAGTCAAATCACAAGATTTAATGAAGGAAACAGACTGTTCAGAGTCTACTATCCGAAGAGATCTGGATGTCTTGGAAGAAAGAGGTTTGTTGGTTCGTGTGCATGGCGGAGCCAAACGGATTTATGAAGTTGAACGAGAACTTCCTGTAGTAGAAAAAACACTCAAAAACGTTCAAGAGAAAAAAGAAATCGCCGAGTATGCAGCAATGCTGGTCAAAGATGGAGATACGATATTTCTTGATGCTGGAACTACAACGTTGTATATGATTCCATTCTTAAAGCATAAGAATATCCGTATTGTCACTAATGCGGTACAGCAAGCCAGTTTGTTGGCTGATCAGAACAATGATGTGATATTGATTGGCGGAGTATTAAAAAACACCACTAAAGCGGTCATCGGGGCTATTGGATTAACTCAACTGAGCCAATACCGATTCAATAAAGTTTTTCTAGGCATTAACGGCATCGATATTGAATATGGACTAACTACGCCAGATCCCGAAGAAGCAGCTATCAAAAAACAAGCTATTCAAAATAGTGCAAAAGTTTTCGTATTGGCTGACAAAACGAAATTCAATAAGGTTACATTTGATAAAGTGGATAACCTTGAGAATTCTATTATTGTCAGTAATGAACTGGACCGAACAGAATTTGAAGCCTACTTCAAAGCCACAACTATAATGGAGGTAAAACATGATTTACACAGTAACATTGAATCCATCGATTGATTACATTGTTAAAATTCCAGCTATTCAAGCGGGAGAATTAAATCGGATGGAGAGCGACATAAAGCTTCCAGGGGGAAAGGGTATAAACGTCTCTCGTGTACTCAATAACCTAGGCCAAGCCACAACAACTTTAGGATTTCTTGGAGGATTCACAGGTCATTTCATTTCAAATTGGCTGACTCAAGAAGCTATTCAAACCCGTTTTATTGAAATCAAGGAAGACACACGAATCAACGTAAAAATAAAAGCAGATGTAGAAACAGAGATCAATGCTGCGGGACCAGCTATCACTCAAGAAGAAGCAGATCAATTGCTGCAGCAACTAGATGAGTTGACTGTTGAGGATGTAGTTGTGTTATCGGGAAATAAACCGCCAACACTTCCAGCTGATTTCTACCAAAAGATGATTGAAAAAATCACTTCTCATGGCGCTCAATTTATTATTGATACAGCGGGAGAAGAATTATTGAATGCCCTTAGTTCTAATCCGTTGCTAGTAAAACCGAATCATCACGAACTAGCTGATTTATTTGATGTTTCATTCCAGTCGGTAGAAGAAATGATTCCTTATGGGAAAAAATTGCTTTCTTTAGGAGCAACCTATGCAGTTATTTCTATGGCAGGAGACGGAGCTTTATTCTTTACGAAAGAAGCTGTTTATCAAGCCAATGTACCTAAAGGGAAAGTGAAAAATTCAGTTGGTGCTGGAGATTCAATGGTTGCAGGATTTATAGGAACACTAGTAGAAACAAACGATGAACTTGAAGCTTTCAAGAGAAGCGTCGCGACAGGTAGTGCAACAGCTTTTTCTGACGACTTGGCAACAAAAGCTGAAATCGAATCGCTCATCAACGAAGTACAGATTTCTAAAATAGATTAGTGGAACTTTAATAGGAGGAATTGAGTATGAAGATCAACGATATTTTGATCAAAGATGTTATGATCATGGATCTGAAAGCACAGAGCAAAGAAAGTGCTATTGATGAAATGATCAGCAATTTAAAGAAACATAATCGAATCAGCGATGTAGCAACATTTAAAGAAGGAATCATGAAGAGAGAGCAACAAACGTCTACAGGTCTTGGAGACGGAATCGCTATGCCTCATGCAAAAAATAAAGCTGTGAATGAAGCAACGGTTTTATTTGCTAAAAGCAATGAAGGGATCGATTATGATTCATTAGACGGCCAACCTGTTTATTTATTCTTTATGATAGCGGCTCCTGAAGGCGCAAATGACATTCACTTGCAAGCTTTAGCTAATTTATCTCGCTTTTTGATTCGTCCAGATTTTGTAGAATCGTTAAAAAATGCCTCAAGTGCTGATGAAGTACAAGAATTGTTTGAAAAAGCAGAAGAAGTAGAAAATCAGGATGCTGTTACGGAAGCTCCTGAAGAAAATACTGTTTCTGAAAGACCCTTTGTCGTAGCTGTTACAGCTTGTCCTACAGGTATAGCACATACGTTTATGGCTGAGGATGCTTTGAAAAAGAAAGCAGCTGAAATGGGCGTAGACATCAAAGTAGAAACAAACGGAAGCGGTGGAATCAAAAACCGCCTAACGACTCAAGACATCGAACGTTCTGTGGGTGTTATCGTAGCGGCGGATAAACAAGTTGAAATGGCTCGCTTTGACGGTAAACCAGTATTGCAACGTCCGGTAAGTGACGGTATTCGAAAAACAGAAGAGTTGATTACAAAAGCCATCAATAAACAAGCGCCGATTTTTTCATCTGGCGGACAAAAAAGCGAGTCAACGGTAGATAACGAAGAAAAAGGATCTGTATGGAACCGGGTTTATAAAGATTTAATGAATGGGATTTCACACATGCTGCCATTTGTAGTTGGTGGTGGGATCTTAATGGGTCTGTCATTCTTGTTTGAGAACCTGTTAGGTAAAGAAAGTGAAGTATTTCTATTCTTAAACTCTATCGGTAATCATGCATTTGGGTTCTTGATCCCGATTTTAGCAGGGTATATTGCCCTTAGTATTGGCGATCGACCAGCTTTGATGCCTGGTATGGTCGGTGGAGTAATGGCTGTAGCAAGTAACGCAGGATTCTTAGGCGGTTTGGTAGCTGGTTTCTTAGCAGGATATTTGATGATCGGTTTGCAAAAAGGTTTGAGCAATCTGCCTAAGTCATTAGAAGGTATCAAAGCGATTTTATTGTTCCCAGTACTTGGTTTATTGCTTATTGGATTATTGATGTATTTCATTGTAGGACCGATATTTGGTTCGATCAATGCAGCGATGATCAGTTTCTTGGAAAACTTAGGAACTGGAAATGCTGTTATATTAGGTGCTTTACTTGGTGGTATGATGTCTATTGATATGGGAGGCCCATTCAATAAAGCTGCTTATGCCTTTTCAATCGGAATCTTTACAGATACTGGCGATGGAAGTTTGATGGCAGCCGTTATGGCTGGTGGAATGGTGCCGCCTTTAGCTATCGCTTTAGCAAGCACTTTCTTCAAGAATAAATTCAACGCTGATGAAAGAAAATCAGCTCTTTCAAACTATGTGATGGGAATTTCGTTTATCACTGAAGGAGCCATTCCGTTTGCTGCAGCTGACCCAATGCGCGTAATTGGTTCTTCAGTAGTAGGTTCTGCTATTGCAGGGGGCTTGACTCAATTGTGGAATGTAACAGTTCCAGCGCCTCATGGTGGAATATTTGTAGCAGGACTATCTAACCATGTTGGATTGTTTGTCTTATCCATTGTAATCGGAATGGTAGTAGCTGCTGTGATTCTTGGCTTATGGAGAAAACCAGTAGCAGACGAAGATTCAGCTTTAGATCTTAAATAGAAGAATAGGTGCATAAGAGAAAGATGACGTCGGCAGGTGAAAACTTGCTGACGTTTTTTTTAAGGGTCTAATCTTCTAAGAAAAAACTTTCTTTGGAAGAGTGAACCAAGTATAGTACCTTGTTTTATATCAGATGATTCTCTATATAAAAACAGTTGCTCAGTAAGAAGAATCGTCTCTTCCTGCTGAGCAACTGTTTAATTTGATTACAGAATCACATAGTAAATCATAATGCCTGCTATTCCTGAAAGAATCATCACATGGATGGGGCCTAGTTTTGTCTTGCGTAAAAGTACTAACCCAATCATAAAGAGTATAACTGAAATCCAATTTAGGTTTCCGAGAGCTATAGGGAAGTTTGCTGCTCCAAACATAGCCGTCAAAAAGATGGTTAACCCAGCAGAAGCGATCAACGCCACTACAGCTGGACGTAAACCCTTAAGGATACCATCCATAAGTGGGATTCCTTTATATTTATAATACAATCTAGCTAGCAGGACTACAATAATGCAGGAAGGAGCAATACAGCCAAGAGTTGCGACAACAGACCCAGGGAGACCTGCTACTTTTGTACCTACAAAAGTAGATGTATTAATGGCAATAGGTCCAGGAGTCATTTGAGATATTGTAACGATATCAATAAACTCTGTACTCGATAACCAATTGTTTTGATGGATCACTTGTTCTTCGATCAAAGGTAAAGCTGCATAGCCGCCACCAAAACTAAAGAGACCTACTTGAAAGAAACTCCAAAATAATTTTAAGTAAACCATGTTTTATGAATCCCCCTTTTGATTATGAGGCCCTTGTAGTGAAGTGTAAGCTCCAACAGCACCACAAATAAGTAAAATAATCACGATATTGATGTTCAAGAATATCGCAGCAATAAAGGCTAGTACCATCATCACAATAGGTAAAACTTGCTTACCTTTAATGATTTTCGCAGACATATCGATCACTACACTGACAATAACTGCAGCAACACCAGCTTGCATTCCTAGTAACAAAGCGCTGACTACAGGGTTATCTCTAAAAGCTTGGTAAAAGAAAGAAATAATCGTAATGATGAACAATGGGGGGAGAATTGTCCCAATAACGGCTATTAAAGAGCCTAATATACCTGCCATTCGATACCCAACAATAATGGAGGTGTTAACAGCAATAGGGCCTGGAGCAGATTGTCCAATAGCTACCAGATCCAACATCTCTTCTTCATCGATCCATTGAAGCTCTTTTACAAATCGTTTTTGCATAAGTGGAACAATTACATATCCTCCGCCAAATGTAAAAGCACTTAATGTTAATGTAGAAAGAAACAATGTCCAGTAAAACTTAATATCTTTTTCCATTTGAACCTCCTAAAAAATCTGATACTTACTACATTATACTGTAAACAACACCGCGAATCATTTCAACCTTTTAAGAAAACAAATGATTTTTGAAAGGGAATAAAAAACAAAAGAATTCTCTTTCAATCTAAATATGATATGCTTAATAAAGAAAACCGCATGGATAAAGTGAATATTTGCTCTTAAGCTGAAAAAGAAAATGCGGTAAAATGGTAGTAAGATTATGTATAGTAGGAGATAGCAGATGAATTTATTAGTGACTTGCAATGAAAATTACTTACCTCCTCTCAGAACGATGTTGTGGTCAGTATTTAAAACAAATACAGAAGAAACGCTCGCTGTTTATTTTATGCACAATGACATGCGCAACATTAAACTGCAAGAGATAAATGACTTCATTGTGGCTAACGGACATGAGTTTTTTCCAATTAATTGCCATGATTTATTTGAAATGGAAACGACGGTTAATCGG
The DNA here is from genome assembly GCF_045528485.1 of Desemzia sp. FAM 23990. Lineage (NCBI taxonomy): Bacteria > Bacillati > Bacillota > Bacilli > Lactobacillales > Carnobacteriaceae > Desemzia > Desemzia sp. FAM 23990. Next base: position 17,349 of record NZ_JBGQQW010000016.1, on the reverse strand, counting down.
TATTATTCAATTGAAATGTACTATCGTTTATTAGCTCCATTTGTGTTGCCAGAAGACTTGGACAGGATTCTGTATTTAGATCCAGATATTGTCAATCTGAATCCTATAACGGATTTTTATTATCAAGATTTTAAACAGAATTTATTTGTGGCAACTACACATGATTATTTGACGAAATGGATCCAGCCGATCAACAATATTCGATTGAATATGTTAGAATCAAAAGGGTATTTTAATACTGGAATCATCCTGATGAATTTGCCTGCCATTCGTGCAAGCAAACAACAAGAAGACGTTTTGTCTGTGATCGAATTGTACAAAAAAAGATTGTTGTTACCGGATCAAGATGTTTTTAATCACTTGTATTGGGATTCTATTTTAGAAGCGGACTGGAGAATTTATAATCTGGATCCGAGATATTATTCAAAAGCTAATGTGCTCTTCCCAAAAGATTACAATGTGGAATGGGTAGAACAGGAAGTAGTCTTTATCCATTATTGTGGAAAGCAAAAACCATGGAATAAAAGAGAAGACTACAAATACAAATTAGGTGAGTATTATCACCAATATGAAATGGAACACAAAGCAGGAGATACTTTGGATCTGGCACTGGAAGAACAATAACAGAATGAGAATAAGAAAGAAGGAATACTTGATGACAAAACATTATGACTATATAGCTATCGGTGGCGGTAGTGGAGGGATTGCTTCTATCAACCGAGCAGGAATGCATGGAGCAAAGGTAGCTTTAGTAGAAGCGAATGAACTGGGTGGAACTTGTGTCAATGTCGGTTGTGTACCTAAAAAGGTTATGTGGCATGGAGCCCAATTATTGGATGAAATGAATTTGTATGCTGAAGATTACGGAATCAGCATTCCTGAAAAAAAATTCAATTTTGCCAAATTAGTCTTGAACAGAGAAAAATACATTGATCGTTTGCATACTGTATACGAAAGCGGCTTGAACAGCAATCATGTAGACTTGATCAGAGGATTTGCTACCTTTGTAGATAACCACACGATCGAAGTAAATGGTGAACAGTATACGGCGGATCATATTTTGATTGCCACAGGAGGACGTCCTTCAAAACCTAACATTCCAGGAGCAGAATTAGGTATCGATTCCGATGGTTTCTTTGCATTAAATGAACTGCCTGAGAGAATCGCTATAGTTGGAGCAGGATACATTGCTGTAGAATTAGCTGGAGTAACCCATGGATTTGGAGTAGATACGCATTTATTCGTCCGCAAACACGCTCCATTAAGAACATTTGATTCTATTATTAGTGAGGGATTGGTAGAAACGATGGAACGAGAAGGCGCTACGTTACACACATTTGCCGTTCCAAAAAAAGTTGAAAAAGAAGCAGATGGTAGTTTAACGATTCATTTTGAAGATGGCGCTACTCATAATACAGATACCATTATCTGGGCTATCGGACGTGAAGCCAATACTGAAAACCTCAATTTAGAAGCTACCGATGTTGAATTGACTCCAGCAGGACATGTCAAAGTGGATGAATACCAAAACACAACGGTTGAAGGGATTTATTCAATCGGAGATGTTACAGGCCGAATTGAATTAACACCTGTAGCTATCGCAGCAGGACGTCGTTTATCGGAACGATTGTTTAATGGGAAAACTACGGAGAAATTGGATTACACAAATATCCCATCCGTTATTTTCAGTCACCCGCCGATTGGAACAATTGGTTACACAGAACAAGAAGCGATTGATTTACACGGATCAGAAGACATTAAAGTGTACCAAGCGAAATTTACTTCAATGCACAGTTCGATCACAAAAAATCGCCAAAAAACCTATATGAAATTAGTCTGCCAAGGGCCAGAAGAAAAAGTGATTGGTTTGCATGGGTTAGGGAATGGAATGGACGAAATGCTGCAAGGATTTGCCGTGGCCATCAAAATGGGAGCTACCAAAGCAGACTTCGACAACACAGTAGCCATCCACCCAACCGGAGCAGAAGAATTCGTTACAATGAGATAGAGAGTGGAGAATGACGTGTTGCTCATCGAATATAACTTTCCCCGCCACAGTCAGGCTTTTTTCCTGACAGTGGCGGGGTAAATTATAGGCGTATGAGCAGTCATTCGCAGCTCGTCTAGAAAGCAGAGAGCGGAGTAAGGCGTTTAGCTCTCCGAACAAAATAGAAGCAACACTAGTCAGGTGCACTTTACCTGACTAGTGTTGCTTCTATTTTTGGGCGTGTGAGCTGCCTTACGCAGCTCGTTTTAAAAAGAGAGTGAAGTAAGGCGTTTAGTTCTATTGTTTGGCATATGCTCTGTCCTACACACCTCGTTTTAGAAGTAGTTTGTTTTGGCTTATTGTACGGAATGGGAAAAAATAGTATTCAGGTACCGTATATCACAAAAGAGGTGAAAAAAGCAGTTGAATTGTGAGCTATAGGGGTTCTAGCTCACAAAAGAAGTGGTAAAAGTAGTTGAATTGTGAGGTATAGGGGTTCTAGCTCACAAAAGAGGTGAAAAAAGCAGTTGAATTGTGAGGTATAGGGGTTCTAGCTCACAAAAGAGGTGAAAAAAGCAGTTGAATTGTGAGGTATAGGGGTTCTAACTCACAAAAGAGGTGGAAAAAGCAGTTGAATTGTGAGCTATAGGGATTCTAGCTCACAAAAGAAGTGGAAAAAGCAGTTGAATTGTGAGCTAGAAATTTTTAAATTCAAAATTGAACCAACTTAGACTTTCTACCAATGCTAAGTGATGAAAATATCCCAAATAACTAATAATAGTTAAAAAATCCGTTTTCACACAATGTATTCAGTCGGTTATTTAAAACAACCTGCAAAACACGAACATTAGAAACTTTTAATCACTCATTATATGATTTTTCCTTGTCATTTTATGATGTAGCTCCTATAATGAGGAAGCAAAAGAAAACTTCTAATATAATTTAAGCGATATGGGCTTTGAGTTTCTACAGACCACCGTAAACGGTCAACTATTAGAGAAATAAAGTGTGGAACATTTTTCCATGCTATAAAAGTGTATTTGTGGATTATTAAACGGACCTTATTTTTGTTTATTCCCCACAGCCGCCTCTTATTTCTTTGACCAGTTTAAATTCAAACTTGCTGTAGCTTATATTTTATAAAGAAAAATAGTATCAATCTTTCTTTTGTAAATAAGAAAAAGGTAGGCTACAAGACAATGGAAAATTTTTTCAAATTTAAAGAAAATAACACAACTCTTTCTACAGAAATCATTGCAGGATTAACAACCTTCTTTGCTATGTCATACATCATTTTCGTCAACCCGGCAATTTTGTCTTTAACTGGAATGCCTTCACAAGCAGTTTTCCTAGCAACATTGATTTCTGCAGCAGTCAGTACTTTAGTCATGGGATTATTTGCTAATGTACCTTATGCATTGGCACCCGGTATGGGCTTAAATGCTTTTTTCACTTATACGGTTGTATTTGCCTTAGGATTTACATGGCAAGAAGCACTAGCGATGGTATTTTTGTGTGGATTGTTCAATATTTTAATTACTGTCACAAAAATCCGCAAAATGATTATTCACTCTATTCCAATGGGATTACAACACGCTATCAGTGGAGGAATCGGTGTTTTTATCGCTTACATTGGAATCAAAAATGCAGGTTTCCTTCAATTTACTTCTGAACCAGGAAACATCCAAACCATCAACAATGCTCCATTTGACGCTGCAAATTCAGCTTATGAAGGAGGAATCTCCAGCATCGTAAGCGGTGGCGGGATCGTTCCTGCGTTAGTTAACTTCACAAGTCCAGGCGCTCTTTTAGCTTTAATCGGGTTGATCGTTACAGTTATTTTGATGGTCATGAATGTCAAAGGTGCTGTTTTAATCGGAATCGTTGCAACCACCGTTATTGGTATTCCAATGGGAGTAGTAGACATCTCCAGTATTTCTAATCCGGCTAATTCTTTAGGAAATGCATTTAGTGAACTTGGGGAAACATTTGGTGTGGCATTAGGCTCACAAGGGTTAGGTTCTTTATTCAGTGATCTTTCTCGTATGCCTTTAGTGTTGATGACTATTTTTGCTTTTAGTTTGTCAGATGTATTTGATACGATCGGTACATTTATTGGTACTGGTCGAAAAACAGGTATCTTCTCACAAGAAGATGAAATGGCTTTAGATGACAGTGCTGGATTTAAAACAAAAATGGATAAAGCTCTTTTTGCAGATGCCATCGGAACTTCTGTTGGAGCTATTTTAGGAACATCTAATACCACTACTTACGTGGAAAGTGCAGCCGGTATCGGTGCAGGGGGAAGAACTGGTATGACAAGTGTAGTAATAGCGCTCTTGTTCTTATTGACTAGTCTGTTTTCTCCATTAGTGTCCATCGTTCCAACTCAAGCAACTGCACCAGCTTTAATCATGGTCGGAGTTTTAATGATGTCATCGTTCATGGAAATCAAATGGGATGATTTGGAAGAAGCTGTGCCAGCATTCTTCGCTTCTATTTTTATGGGATTGGCATACAGTATCTCTTATGGTATCGCAGCAGGCTTTATTTTCTATATCATTGTTAAAGTAGCAAAAGGCAAAACAAAAGAAATCCATCCAGTATTGTGGTTTTCAGCAGGACTATTTGTTTTGAACTTCTTGATTTTAGCTTTCATTTAAACTTAATTTTTAATCACAGAGCTGAAGCAAATTTTTATTGCTTCAGCTCTTTTTTGAATATTTTACAGAACCGTGGCGGTTTCTTTGAATAAAAAACAAGAACAGCCTATAATAACGGTAAGTACGAAGAACAGTTGGAATGAGAGGATGAGTAGGATGGCAAATAAAGAACAAATAAAAGAGCCTTTTTTCGCTCAGGATGTAGAAACGGTTTTTAACAAATTTGAAACATCCAAAGAAGGTTTATCAACTTCAGAAGCAGAAAAGCGGATCGAGTCATATGGGCATAATCAGCTCAATGAAGAAAAACAAAAAAGTGTCATCGTCAAATTCTTTGAACAGTTCAAAGATTTCATGATCTTGGTTTTGATTGCAGCAGCTCTGATATCAGCATTTTTCGGTGATGTAGCTGATGCGGTGATTATTTTAGCGGTTGTTATTTTAAATGCTGTTTTAGGTGTGTTTCAAGAAGCGAAAGCTGAAGAAGCTATCGCATCCTTAAAGAAAATGTCTTCTCCAGAAGCACGTGTAAGACGGAACGGCTCTGTAGTACATATCAAAAGTGAAGAGTTGGTTCCGGGTGACATTGTCTTACTAGAAGCTGGTGATGTGGTACCGGCAGATATGCGTTTATTTGAAAATGCTTCCTTAAAAATAGAAGAATCAGCCCTCACTGGAGAATCAGTTCCTGTTGAAAAAGAGTTGACGCTGATAGAGGATGAGAAAGTCGGTATCGGTGATCGAAAAAATATGGCTTTTATGAACAGCAATGTCACTTATGGACGTGGTGAAGGGATTATTGTTGGAACGGGAATGGCGACAGAAGTTGGTAAAATTGCGACTATGTTAGCTTCTTCGGAAGAAACGATGACACCACTACAAAATAATTTAAACCGATTAGGAAAATATTTAACAATTGCCATCATTATTATTGCTGTTGTGATGTTTGTGGTGGGGCTTTCCAATGGACGTGATTGGGTAGAAATGCTATTGACCTCTATTTCTTTAGCGGTAGCGGCTATTCCAGAAGGATTGCCAGCGATCGTGACGATTATTTTATCACTGGGAACCCAAAAGATGGCGAAGCGAAAAGCTTTGATTCGAAATCTGCCAGCGGTGGAAACATTAGGGAGTACGGATATTATTTGTTCAGATAAAACTGGAACATTGACTATGAATCAAATGACCGTGGAAAAAATTTATACCAATAATGTTTTGCAAGACGCAAGTGAAGAGATAGGTATGGATTCGCCGGTCATGAAAGTTATGACATATGCAAATGACACCAATATATCTGGCGAAGGAGAATTGATTGGAGATCCAACAGAAACAGCCTTGATTCAATTTGCATTAGATAAAAAGCTGGATGTTAAAACAGCTTTGGAAAATGAACCGCGTGAAGCAGAAGTTCCTTTTGAATCGGAGCGTAAATTGATGTCAACGATTCATAAGATGGCGGATGGAATGTACTTTATTGCTACTAAAGGAGCACCGGATGAATTACTGAAAAGATGTACCAAGATTGATATCAATGGAGAATTGCAACCATTGACAGAAGACAGTCGAACGGCTATTTTAGATACGAATCATGATATGGCTACTCAAGCACTACGGGTTTTAGCGATGGCTTATAAAGTGGTTAGCACGGTTCCTTCAGAAGTAAATACTCAAACGGTGGAAACGGATTTGATCTATGCTGGTATGGTCGGGATGATAGATCCTGAAAGAGAAGAAGCTAAGGATTCCATCAGCGTGGCTAAGACAGCTGGTATCCGTTCGATCATGATCACTGGAGACCATAAAGACACTGCAGCTGCGATTGCTGCACGATTAGGGATCATTGAAAAAGGGCAGTCAGAAGCCGTTATTACAGGTGCGGAATTAGATCAGATCGATGATGCTGCATTTGCTAAGTCGGTCAAAAAATATTCTGTTTATGCACGTGTTTCGCCAGAGCATAAAGTTCGAATCGTCAAAGCTTGGCAAAAAGCGGGTAAAATCGTAGCCATGACAGGAGACGGAGTAAATGACGCTCCAGCTTTAAATACCGCAGATATTGGTGTGGGTATGGGAATAACGGGAACCGAAGTATCTAAAGGAGCCAGTGATATGGTCCTTGCAGATGATAACTTTGCGACTATTGTAGTTGCCGTAGAAGAAGGGCGAAAAGTATTTACCAATATTCAAAAAGCGATTCAATTCCTATTATCTGCCAACTTGGGAGAAGTGCTGACGTTATTCATTGCTACTTTACTAGGGTGGAGCGTACTTGGACCAGTGCACATCTTATGGATCAATTTAGTAACTGACACTTTTCCAGCTATCGCACTTGGATTGGAACCGGGTGAAAAAGACATCATGCAAGAGAAACCGCGTGGAAAAGAAGCAACATTTTTCTCCAATGGTGTTTTTCCTAGTATTGTGTACCAAGGAATTATAGAAGGAGCTCTTACGTTAGGTGTTTATTGGTGGGCAACACACAATCCTGTACATGTAGGCAATGAAGAATTGATTCATTTAGATGCTTTAACAATGACTTTTGCAACATTAGGTTTATTGCAAATCTTCCATGCTTTTAACGTAAAGTCGATTGAAAAGTCTATATTCACAGTAGGAATATTTAAAAATAAAATGTTTAATTTGGCGGTTGTTACTTCAGCTGCCCTTTTAGGAATAGTCATATTGGTTCCTGGATTAAATAGCTGGTTCAGTGTAGCAACGTTAAATCTTGAACAATGGTTAATAGTATTAGGTACATCGTTCTCTATTATACCAATTGTAGAAATCATCAAGTTCTTTATCCGAAAATTTATGAAGTAACTAATAAGCCCCATTCTTTGTGAAAAAGGATGGGGCTTATTATGTAATTTGGTTGCTTTTTTCACATAAAACAGTTACTATTTATAAGTCTCTAGAATTTTGTCATTATCAGATTCTAGGACTACCAGTCGGAAAACTAGGTAGTCTGGGACCTTTAATCCTATGATCAAAAAATGCTTTCCAGTCATGGGAGAGCGATATTAAAGGGAGAGTTTATATGACAACAGTATCTATTATTTTAGTATTGGTATTATTTGTCGCTGTTTTGTTTGGGCTATGGAAAATGCAAACAAAACATGTGAAGTTTTCAACTCGTGTATTTGCGGGTTTAGGAGCAGGGGTAGCTTTTGGTGGTCTTTTGCAATTATTATTCGGTTCTGATGGAGCAGTTACAACAGAAACCATCAGTTGGATCAATATCGTTGGACAAGGATACGTAAGATTCTTGCAAATGTTGATCATGCCATTGATTTTTGTCTCTATTATTGGAGCATTTACAAAAATTGAAAACAGTAAAAACCTAGGGAAAATCAGTACTTCAGTATTGACGACTTTGTTGGCCACTACAGCGATTGCTGCTTTGATCGGTATCGGAAGCGTCTTACTGTTTAACTTAGATGGAGCTGAATTTACTCAAGGAGATGCTGAAACAGCTCGTATCGAACAAATAACCGAAACTTCGGCCCAAGTAGAAGATCTATCTCTTCCAGAACAAATTGTTAATTTTATTCCGAATAATGTATTTGCAGATTTAGCTGATTCAAGAGATACAAGTACCATTGCAGTTGTAATCTTTTCAGCATTTGTAGGAGTTGCTTATCTAGGAATTTCTAGAAAAGATCCGGAAAATGCTTCTTTCTTCAAAAAAATCATGGATAGCTTGTATTCCATTGTGATGCGTATCGTAACATTGGTATTGCGCATATCTCCATATGGTATTTTTGCTTTAATGACAAAAATGTTAGCTACTAGTGATTTCAATGCCTTAGTAAACTTAGGGGTATTTGTCATTGCATCTTATTCAGCTATTGCCGTGATGTTTATTATTCATATGTTGATTTTATCAGGGTTTAAAGTAAACCCATTCACATATGTGAAAAAAGCACTCCCAGTATTAAGTTTTGCATTTACTGCTCGTTCAAGCGCTGGTGCATTGCCGCTAAACATTGAAACACAAACAAAAGCTTTAGGTGTAGATAGTGCCTCAGCTAACTTTGCTGGATCATTTGGTTTATCTATTGGGCAAAACGGTTGTGCAGGGATTTATCCTGCGATGTTAGCAACCATTGTTGCACCGACTGTTGGAATCGATGTATTTAGTCCTTCATTTATTATTACGTTGGTTGCAGTAGTAACCATCAGCTCATTTGGTGTTGCTGGTGTAGGTGGTGGAGCAACGTTTGCTGCTTTGATCGTTTTAGGTGCTTTGGATTTACCGATTGCCATTGTTGGATTGTTGATTTCGGTTGAACCGATTATTGATATGGCTCGTACGATGTTGAACGTAAATGACAGCATGTTAGCTGGAGTTGTTTCTTCTAGAGTTGTCCACACATTAGATGATGATATCTTAAATGATAAAAATGCAGTTGTGACTAGCGAAGCATAAAAAAATAGATGATTTAAAGATATGGGCTAGGTTAAGAAATCCATTCTAGTCTTGATAGAAACGAAACATGCCGCTTTCTCCTGATTTAACTAGGGGGAAAGCGGCATGTTTCTTTATTTTGTATTCCTAATGAGCAATAGTCTTAAAGATGATAACATTCCTGCTCTTTTAAACAAGTTGCGTAAGGCAGCTCACACGCCCAAAAATAGAACCAGCCGTAGTCAGGTGCACTTTACCTGACTACGGCTGGTTCTATTTTGTTCGGAGAGCTAAACGCCTTACTCTATTCTTTATTCGTAACGCAATGCTTCGATTGGGTCTAGTTTAGCTGCTTTTCGGGCTGGATAGAGTCCGAAGAAGATTCCTACTGCACTAGAGAAAAGTAGGACTAGTACAACAGAGCCGAGGGTGATATTTGGAACGATATTCAAGGCATTTGAAACTCCTGTTGCCAGTAAAATACCTAGGATAAGCCCAATGGTTCCGCCAATTAAACAAAGGATAACGGATTCCATCAAGAACTGTACTAAAATGGTTCTAGTTGTTGCTCCCAAAGCTTTTCGTGTACCAATTTCGCGGGTGCGCTCGGTAACGGAAACCAGCATAATGTTCATCACACCAATCCCACCAACGAGTAGAGCGATTCCGGCTACTGCGGCAATGAAATTAATAAATAAGCTTAGCACTTGATCCACTTGATCGAGTGCTTGTAGGAAGTTGGTAGCTGAATACCAGTTTTCCCCTACAGCATCATGCCTTGTTTCTAGAATACGCACAATCTGAGTTGAAACCGATTCGATAGTATCTTTATCGGCTACTTGAATCGTTAAACTGTTGATTCCGCCCAGAGTAGGATTTAATTTTTCCATTGTTGTCAAAGGAATTGATGCATATAAAGGCATTTGACTCAAATCAAATGAGCCTTGCAAATCTTGGAAAGTTCCTTCAACAATTCCGATAACGGTCAAATCCAATTGATTTCCTGAATCTCCTACCAATTTGATTTGTTCTCCTAGAACTTCTGTCCGTCCATTAAATAAAGCTGCAGCGGTATCTTCACTAATCACAATGACATTTTTTCCATCGGCGTAGTCATTTTGATTAAAGTAACGTCCACTGATGATGGTGCTTTCCATAACTTGATTGGTATATTGAAGATCGGGTGTACCGTAAGAGATAACGGATTGTCGACTATCAAAATCTGACTGCATAGAAGCTATTGCTGTGTTGTCTGGTGAAATACGTTCAATTTCTGGAATAGCTTCTTTTAAAGCTAAGATATCATTTTCTGTAATCGGGTCTGTTTCAGAGGCTTCGTCAGTTGTAGAAAGTGAAATTGTTGAAGCGCCTAAGTTATTAAATGTGCCAGTAATTTCTTCTGTAGCACCATTTCCGACACCTAAAATCGCAATTACGGCTGCTATACCAATGATAATTCCTAACATGGTAAGAAAGGAGCGCATTTTATTTGCCAGAACGCTATCGATCGCCATTTTAAAATTTTCACTAAAATTCAAAGAGTAACAGCTCCTTTCTATATTATTTTTTGAGTTTGATTGTGGTCATCTTGGATTTCTCCATCTCTAAATAAGACCATCCGTTTTGTGTATTCCGCGACTTCCGGTTCATGTGTGACCATGACTACAGTGGTTCCTTCAGCATTGATTTCTTGGAAAATACGCATAATTTCTAAAGTCGTTTTAGAATCTAAATTCCCAGTTGGTTCGTCTGCCATCAAAACGGATGGTTGATTAACGATGGCACGAGCAATAGCTACACGTTGTTTTTGACCACCAGAAATTTCATTGGGGCGGTGTTTCACTCGATCACTCAAACCAACTCTGTCTAAAGCTTTTAAAGCTCTTTCGCGTCGTTCTTTTTTAGGAATATTAGCATAAACCATCGGCAATTCCACATTCTCTAAAATAGTCATCCGCGGCATCAAGTTAAAGGATTGAAAAATAAACCCGATTTCCTTGTTGCGGACCAGAGCACTTTCGTTATCCGACAAATTGCTCACATCTTGACCATTTAAAAAATACGTGCCGGCATCAAAGCGATCCAATAAGCCTAAAATGTTCATCATTGTTGATTTTCCAGAACCACTTGGTCCCATGATAGAAGTAAATTCGCCTTTTTCAATCCGCAAATTAATTTTATTTAAAGCGGTTAGAGGTTCCCCACCTGTATAATACGTTTTAGTAATACCTTTAATTTCGATCACTATTATCTACCCTCTATTCTTTGTCTTGAGTCGTTACAGTCAAGCCGTCTGTCACATCTTCACTTGGTGAAAGAACAACGGTATCGCCAGCAGTTAAACCAGAAAGTATTTCTACTTTCGCAGTAGATTGAAGTCCAATTTCTACTGGTGTATTTTGAACGACATCATTTTTTACCACATATACGAAAGGCTCATTTTCATTGTTGTAAACCAATGATTCTATTGGAATCGTTAAGGCGTTTTCAGCACTATTTGTGGTGATGTCTGCATCAATATCAAAACCAGCAATCAAGCCTTCTGGATTTTCATCAAATGAAATCACAGCATTTAATAGTTGAGTAGATCCTGTTGCACCAGTAGTTTCTATAGCTACTGGATCTACATGTGTGACAGTACCAGAATAAGTATTGTCTCCACTTGATAACTCAACGGCTTGGTCTACTTTTACTAAAGGAGCATCTGATTTAGTTAATTGAATCGCAACTTCTAATTCATTTAAATCTGACAAAACAACTGCAGGAGTCCCAGTTTGAGCACTTAAATCAGGCTCATCTTCAGAAGCGTTGACCGCTGTCACAGTACCTGCAAAATCGGCTTCAATATTGACTCCATCGAATGAAATCAATGTATCTCCTTCTTCAACAGTATCATTCACAGCAACCGGTAAATCAGAAACAGTACCTTGTCCAGATACTTCTTGCGTTTGGCTAGGCTCAACCAGTCCAGTCAAAGACAATGTCTCTGTAATGGTTTCTTCTGTTACTGTATCGGTACGTACTGTTAAAACTTCTTCCTTATTATTTGCAAAAATAAGGGTATATCCTATTAAGGCAACTGCTGCTACGGCAACTATGATGCCGATGATTTTTTTCCAATTCATCAAAAAAACTTCCTCTCACTATTCGACTAATTTTTAACTATACGTCTTTATTATAAAGCGAAAAAATAGAGACGTCTATTTTGTTGCCAAAACTTAAGAAAGAATTAGAGTCTATCTTTTAGCCTATTTGTATTTTTTCTGTATAATAAAGTATATAAATGCTAAGAGAGGCGTTGCTTTATGAAACAAGAAATTTTTGCAATAGGCGATGTTCATGGAGAAATCACTTTGTTCAAAGAGATGTTACAGAACTGGGATGAAGAGACACAGCAACTTGTTTTGATAGGGGACTTAGGAGACCGTGGGGAAAATCCAAAAGAGTGTTTCGCTTTAGGGAACTCTTTAGTGGCCGAAAAAGGAGCTATTTGTTTACGAGGAAATCACGAAGAGATGCTGCTTGGTTTTCTGCGTCAACCGGAACAAAATTATTCATTGTATGCAATGAATGGTGGAGGGAAAACCATTGAAACCTTTTTGCATCCAGGTGCGGAAGACGAATATTCGGCTGTAGAAATAGCCAGTATGATCAAAAATCATTACCCGTGGTTAGAGTTTTTTTTAGAGAACTGCTTACTGTATTATGAATGGGAAGACTATATTTTTGTGCATGCTGGAGTCGACTTATCTAAGAAAGATTGGAAAAAAACCGCCGCAAAGGATTTTGTATGGATTCGCGAAGGTTTTTACGATCAGAAAAATAAGACAGGCAAAAAAATAGTTTTTGGACATACCATAACTCCAATGCTATATGGTGATAATAAAACTACTGATGTATGGACCAAAAATGACCTTATTGGTATTGATGGCGGTGCTGTGTACGGAGGAGCTTTGCATGGAGTTCGTTTCGATAAAACAGGGATCGTAAAAGATTACGCTATTCCAAATAAAAACAAGGGATTGTGGGAATAAAAAGTAGAAAAAGCATGGTTTGGGATATGGTGTCTCAAACCAATTGCTTTAGTCTAAAAAAAATTAAGGGGAGAAAAAATGATTCAATTTGAGAAAGTATCCAAAGAATACCAAGAAAATAAACCAGTAGTCTCCAACTTAAGCTTTGAAATTCAAGATAACGAATTTTTTGTGTTTATTGGACCTAGTGGAAGTGGCAAAACGACCACTTTAAAAATGATCAATCGCCTGATTCCATTAACAAACGGCTATATTCGGATTGATGGGAAAATGATCAGTGAGTACAAATTAAATGAATTGCGTTGGAATATCGGCTATGTATTGCAGCAAATTGCATTATTTCCACATATGACGATTGAGGAAAACATTACGGTTGTACCAGAAATGAAGAAGTGGCCTAAAGAAAAAATGAAAGAACGTGTCACAGAACTATTAGCTAGTGTAGGGTTGGATCCAGAAAGTTATCGGAACCGCAAACCAGCTGAATTATCGGGTGGAGAACAACAACGAATTGGAATCGTTCGCGCATTAGCAGCGGACCCGGATATTATTTTAATGGATGAACCGTTTAGTTCGTTGGACCCTATCAGCCGGAGCAGTTTACAGCAAGACTTGCTACATATGAAAGAGACTTTGAATAAAACCATTGTCTTTGTAACGCATGATATTAGCGAAGCTTTAACGTTAGGTGATCGTATCTGCTTATTTAACAAAGGAGAAGTTGTGCAGATTGGAACGCCTCAAGAAATCCGAGAGCAGCCTAAGAATGACTTTGTACGAGAATTTTTAAAAGCTGGGAATATAGTTTCAGAACAACGTCGAACAGTAGGCGATTTAGTAAAAGCAGGTTATATGGACAAAAGAACGGCAGACGTTGAGGGTGCTCCAAGCCTCAATATTTATGCGACCATCGAGGAAGCGACTGGCGTATTAGCTAAAGCATCAAACGTAAAGGTCATGAATGAGAACCAAGAATGGATTGGAACTATTTCACAACAACAACTTCTTTCTTACCTGGCCGATAACGTTCAGGAAGGAGGAAACCGCTAATGCAAACATTGATCGATACATTTGTAGAACGAAGAGAGCAACTGTGGACCACTTTATTAGAACATATCGAATTGTCATTGATTTCATTACTAATAGCCGTTTTGATCGCTATTCCCATCGCAATAGCTTTGACTTATCGAAAAAAATGGGCAAACCCTATTATTCAAATTACTGCAATTTTCCAAACGATTCCTTCTTTAGCTTTACTAGGGTTATTGATTCCGCTGGTAGGTATTGGACGACTTCCCGCCACCATCGCTTTAGTGATGTATGCATTGCTGCCAATACTGCGCAATACCTATATCGGTATTGTGGATATTGATCCTTCAATGACTGAAGCTGCAGATGCAATGGGGATGAATGCCTTTCGAAAATTAGTGAAAGTCCAAATCCCAATGGCACTTCCTGTCATTATGGGAGGAATCCGTAATGCAATGGTCTTGATTGTCGGAACGGCTACAATTGCTTCATTGATCGGGGCAGGAGGTCTAGGGGATCTTATCTTACTAGGAATCGACCGAGGAGATAACTCACTGATCTTGTTGGGAGCTATTCCATCCGCGTTACTAGCGATTTTGTTTGATGTCTTTTTGGGTGTTTTGGAAAAAATCTCCTTTAGAAAGACGATTATTGTATTAAGTGTAGTGTTAGGTTTGATGGTGATTGGTTTTGTTGCTTCATGGCTAACCAATTCTGAAGAAGAAATTACGATTGGTGGTAAATTAGGTGCTGAACCCACTATTCTGATGCATATGTATGAAGATTTAATTGAAAGCCAAACCGATATTTCTGTAGCATTAGAACCTAATCTAGGGAAAACAACCTTCAACTTTAATGCCATCCAATCTGGAGACATCGATATTTATACCGAATACACTGGAACGGTGTTGGCCACTTTCTTAGATGAACCGCTTGAGTCATCAGACGAAGCAGCAGTTTATGAACAAGCTAAAACCGGTTTAGAAGAGCAATATGAGATGACTTTACTGGATCCAATGGATTTCAACAACACTTATGTATTGGCGGTCACTGAAGAGTTGGCTGAACAATATGATTTGGAAACTTTTTCTGATTTGATTCCGATTGCTGACGAAATCAAAGCTGGATTTACATTAGAGTTTTCAGACCGAGAAGATGGATATCCGGGGATTCAAGAATTATACGGGTTAACATTTGGCAGTGTGGAAACAATGGAACCAAATATCCGCTATCAAGCTGTTGAAACTGGAGACGTCAATCTAGTAGATGCTTATTCTACGGATAGTGATATTGAAGCCTATAACTTAGTTCAACTAGAAGATGATTTAGGCCTATTCCCACCTTATCAAGGAGCTCCATTGATGCTGATAGAAACGTTGGAAAAATACCCGGAATTGGAAGGAATATTGAACCAATTAGGTGGGAAAATAACTGACGAACAAATGCGCCAAATGAATTATGCAGTAGATGTAGAAGGCAAGTCGGAAGATGAAGTAGCGCATGAATTTTTAGTAGAAGAAGGATTAATGCCGAACTAGCAAAAAATGAGTAAAGGAAGACGTAAATGAAGATAGGAGTTATTTCTGATATTCATATCGATTCAAATAAAAAGGCTATTCCAGCAGGGAGCACATTTGCCAAAACATTAGCTAAACAACTTCATCAAAAGGATGTTGATCTATTGCTGTTGGCTGGAGATATCAGTAGTGATTACCATCTTTCGCAAAGTTTTATGGATAAGTTAAAAGAAGAAACGACTTGTCGAGTTCTGTTTATTCCTGGAAACCATGATTTCTGGTCTCGAAAGAATGGGGAAGAAGATACCAAAAAGATTTACGATTTTTTCAAACAACAACCAGAAAGCATTCTTGAAAAGCCTTATATCATCAATGACAAATGGGCTGTGGTGGGCAATTCGGGATGGTACGATTACGGATATGCGGATGATGAGCAATATACAAAAGAAGATTTTGACCGGATGAAGTATCGGATTGGTGCTTGGAACGACAAATATTATGTGCATTGGGGCAAAGAAAACCAAGAAGTTGCGCAGTGGATGTTGGATAAGATAGAAGAAGATATGGAGAAAATCGGAGATCGCAACGTGATTCTTATGACCCATATCGCTACTCATCCGCAATTCGTGGTGCAGCTTCCTAATCGAGTATATGATTATTTTAATGCCTTTTTAGGCAGTTCTTCCTATGAATGGCTGTATCAAAAATACCCTATTAAATACAGCATCATGGGGCATGTTCATTTTAGAAAGACGTTACGTGATGAGGAAAGAACCTACATCAGTGCGTGTTTAGGCAACAAAAAGCATTGGCGTAAAAAAAATATTGAAACCGAGATTGCCAGAACTATGGTGATGTTTGAAATTGACTAGATAATAGATATAGATGGCAGGAGTGAAGCTTGATTGAGCTTTACTCCTGTTTTTTGCGTGGATTTTTAGAGATAGAGGTTTTATCTCACAAATTGGCAAGATTCAGAAGCTGAAATGTGAGTGATGGGAGCTCTACTTAACAAAGTAACAAAATTTAGAGATTCATTTGTGAGTGATGATACTTTTAAGTAACGAAAGATGACAATCGAACTGTTAAATCGTCAGTAAAAAGGCCTTTGACTAGTTTAATCTTTTGAACCACTATCAATCAAAATAAGTACGACGAACCTCATGGAATCTAATCGGTTTTTCCACTTTCTAGGCTAAACGCTTTTCTCCACTCTCTCATTAAACGAGTTGCGAAAAGCAGCCTATACGACGTATAAGCTAATCCTAACTGTCAGGTAAAGAGCACCTGCCTGTTAGGATTTTCTTATAGTCGATAGGCTAAACGCTTTTCTCCACTCTCTCATTAAACGAGTTGCGCATGGCTGCTCATACGCCTATAAGTTACTCTTCTAACTGTCAGGAAAGTTCGCCTGACTGTAGGAAGAGTATCTTATATTCGATGAGCAAAACGCCATTCTCCACTCTCTGCTTCTTAAACGAGTTGCGCAGAGCAGACTACATGTCTATAAGAAGATTTTGACCTGTCAGGAAAGTGCACCTGACTGGTCAAAATCTTCTTATAGCCAGTAGTCTAAACGCTCTGTGTCAAGCGAAAGTTAAAATGTCCTAAAACCAAGGCTCACATTAATGCAAGCTTTTACTTCGCAAAAGCTTGCATTAATGTGACCGAATTTGTTAAAATTAGTCCTAAGCTGTTTGTTCAGCTTCGT
>NZ_JBGQQW010000015.1:0-68939 GCF_045528485.1 Desemzia sp. FAM 23990 | reverse complement strand
TGTAGATAACATTAATCGCAATCGCTTGCGCTCTTTTTTTGGACAACTGAAAAATCGGAAAAAAAGCTGTTTAGTTCTATTGAACTTTTCTCCATTTCAAATTAGCCCAATTGTTCAGTAGGCATTATGTACTTTCATGTGTCTTTCAGAACTGTGATTTATCTCCATAGTTAGCTCGATAAGAACCGTTCAAACCAGCTTTTTGCCCAATTCCACTTAATTGTCTAATTAGTTCATCTTGCTCTTCACTAAATGTTATTTTTTCAGTAAAGGCTTTAAAATAAATGAAATTGATTAGACGATTAATCAGAGGAGGATTTTCCTTAGAGTCATTAAGTCTTTTATATACTTTCAATAGAACTTCTTTAATGTCTTCCATTTCTTCGCCTGTATTAGACTGAACAAGGTTATTATATAAATCATGTACAAGTCGTTTCGACTCATTTCCCATCCTATCCATCTCCTTTTTTATATTCTATGTCCTTATTGTGTCATTATTACGGATTTAATTCAAATCGATTTAAGAAAAAAGGAGGGGAGATATAGTGAAAAAAAACAAAGAAAGTAAATGGAAATTTATTCTTTGGATCGTTTCGTTAGTTGTCATTGGAATTCTAGGAATGCCAGGAATCCCTGTCGATCAAATTGACGATAAATAATTCTAGAATAGAGTTGGTAACTTTTTGAACCGAAAAAATAACCTTATTAATTCAAGGTTTTAGATACACTATTTTAAGCAATTTCATGTATCTGAAATTTCTAGTTTACAGAGAAATTTTTTTCAATTGGATAATTTTTCTTTATAATTAAGAAATGCTGTTTGTTATTTTTTTATGAAAGGTGAATTTTATTTATATGCCTAGAAATAAAGCAGCACTATTAATAGGTATTATGATTGCTCTATCGGTATTGTTATATGACATTCTTTTTGCTAGGTTATTACCGGATGATTTAACAAGAACAACCGGTAGAATGATCTTTATACTTATATTTGGAGGCATTACTGAGTTGTACATAAAGAAACGTAATGCTAAAAAATAAGTATTTCTCGAAGTCTTAGTCGACCAAATTGTTATCTTACATACTCAATATAGGTAAATCAATCGTATCAAAAAAAGGATTCTGCTACTTAATAAAGTAGTAAAATCCTTTTTTTATATTAAATATACTTGCTCTCGCATCACAAGTATCTGCTATTAAATGATAAACTCCAATTTTGTAGCGCAATTACCTTGATTGGCGGTTAACCCTTTTTCATGTTGTTTAGTTATTCTTCACTGAATTCATACCCTACAAGGAAACTATCCGTTTTAAAAAGTAAGGCATTGTCCTCATCCCTGAACAATCGATCTCCTACGATAGTTAACTTGTATTGTATCTCTTCGCCTACTTGAATAGTCACCTTGTCGTCTTCTCGAATAACTTCATAGTCCGCGTAAACTTCCCCGCTTTCAAATGGAAAATCAATGATTAGCGACGGATCCCAATAGCTGTAATCTGCTTCTATCCCATTTTCAGAGAATAGCAACGTAACTGGATCTGTGGCTTGAAGAATTACACCTTCTTCCTCTGCAATAGAGTGCCAAGTATCATTGGTTGCTTCATCACTAGAGCAACCTGCTAAAAACAAACCTACCACCAAAAACTGCAGTAAACCAACTACCAAATTTCTTTTCATATGTAAGTTCCTCCCCTTAAAATAAGTATAGCAGTTTCAACCTTTAAAGCTTGGATCTTGTCATATATGACAATCTAAACTGTTTTGAAAATAGGGTTTTTAAATAACAACAAAACAAAAATCTCCTACTACATATTTGTTAGCGCTAAGTGAGGGGGAATTTGCTGAACGGGTAAGTCTATTCTAAAGAACAAGTCGCGTAAACAGCCTGTTTTGTGGTATACTATCCAAGAATGATTTTTTGGAAAATGACTGAATTTAACATTGAAATGCTAACAAAGTGATTGAATATAAGGAGGTACTCACGTGGCAGATAAAGAAACATTTTATATTACGACCCCTATTTATTATCCAAGTGGAAAATTGCATATTGGAAATGCGTATACAACGATTGCTAGTGACGTTATGGCTCGCTACAAGAGAATGAAAGGTTTTGACGTCTTTTATTTGACAGGAAGCGACGAACACGGGCAAAAAATCGAGCAAAAAGCTCAAGAATTGAACATTTCTCCTCAAGAATACGTAGACGGTATGGCTGAAGGAATGCAAAAATTGTGGGAAATGTTAGAAATCAGCAACGACAAATTTATTCGTACTACTGATCCGACACACGAAAAAGTGGTAGCAGCTATTTTTGAACGTTTCTTAGAGCAAGGCGATATTTATTTGGATGAATACGAAGGCTGGTATTCTGTACCGGACGAAACATTCTATACAGAGACTCAATTAGAAGATGTCGAACGCGATGCTGACGGCAACGTCATTGGCGGGAAATCGCCTGACAGCGGCCACCCTGTTGAATTGGTCAAAGAAGAATCTTACTTCTTCAAGATGAGCAAATACGCAGATCGTTTATTGAAATATTACGAAGATCATCCTGATTTTATTCAACCCGAATCACGTAAAAATGAGATGATCAACAACTTCATCAAACCAGGTTTGGAAGATTTAGCTGTTTCACGAACAACTTTCAGCTGGGGAATTCAAGTTCCCAGCAATCCGAAACATGTAGTTTATGTGTGGATCGATGCTTTGGCAAACTACATCACAGCGATGGGTTACGGAACAGAAGAGGACTCATTGTTCAACAAATTCTGGCCGGCTGATGTGCACATGGTTGGAAAAGAAATCGTTCGTTTCCACACGATTTACTGGCCGATTATGTTGATGGCGTTAGACTTGCCACTGCCGAAAAAAGTCTTTGGACATGGCTGGTTATTGATGAAAGACGGTAAAATGTCTAAATCTAAAGGAAACGTTGTCTACCCAGAAATGCTGGTTGAGCGATACGGCTTGGATTCATTGCGCTACTACTTGATGCGCGAAGTGCCATTTGGCAGCGACGGCGTCTTTACACCAGAAGATTACGTTTCTCGTATCAATTATGACCTAGCCAATGACTTAGGAAACCTATTGAACCGTACAGTTGCGATGATCAATAAATATCTGGGCGGCAAATTACCTGCTTACAGCGGTACACAAACAGCGTTCGACAACGAGTTGAAAGCTCTTGCGGACAAAGTAGTAGCGGACTACCAAGTGGAAATGGACAACATGCAGTTCGGAAGCGCATTGAACCACATTTGGACATTGATCTCTCGTGCGAACAAATATATTGACGAGACAGAGCCTTGGAAATTAGCGAAAGACGACAGTAAAACAGCTGAATTGTCTAACATCATGGTTCATTTGGCAGAAAGCTTACGCGTTTCAGCGGTATTGCTGCAACCATTTATGACGCATTCTCCAAAAGCGATCTTCACGCAATTGGGTATGGACGTTGAAGCGGCAGGAACATGGGAAACCATTGCATTTGGTGATTTCCAAGCTGAAACACAAGTGGTCGCTAAAGGTGAGCCGATCTTCCCTCGTTTAGATACAGAAGAAGAAGTCAACTACATCAAAGAACAAATGGCTGGCGGTACTCCTGTTATCGAAGAGGAAGAAGCTGCAGCTGAATGGAACCCGGAAGAAACAGAATTGGTTTCCATCAAAGATAAAGAGATCAAATTTGATGCCTTTGAAAAAGTAGAATTGAAAGTAGCAGAAGTCATTGAATGCTCAAAAGTTGAAGGAGCCGACAAACTCTTGAAGTTCCGCTTAGATGCAGGAGACAAAGGACACCGCCAAATCCTGTCGGGAATTGCGCAATGGTATCCAGACCCAGAAGCACTAGTCGGTAAAAAAGTGATTATCGTAGCCAACTTGAAACCACGCAAAATGCGCGGCGAAATCAGCCAAGGCATGATCTTGTCTGCTGAAAAAGACGGCGAGCTGAAAATCATCGAAGCACCAATTGACGCACCAAATGGATCAGAAGTAGCTTAGAGAGTGCAACAAGGTGAGTGATGGGACATTTGCGTATCTTTTTTGAGAGATTTTAGGTGAAAAGGGCACGCAAAATGGATTTACGTTCCTTTTTCTTCCATAATGCACATAAATAGTAACGCAAACTTGTTTTGTGTTCCCTTTTTCAAGATTTGAACGTGATTAGGGAACGTAAAAACTAAATGGCGGCTCTTCTCCGTCAGCAAAAGCCGCAATGTTTGCCGTCAATCTGAATATACAAAAATTAAACACTTCAAAAGAAGGGATGGGATCAGTTGTCCCAGCCCTTCTTTTGCGTTAAATTCTATTTGAAAGGAAATGAACACCAATATGTTATTTGATACACATACGCATTTAAATGCCGAACAATTCAGTGATGATATCCCAGAGACCCTAAAAAAAGCGGCTGAACATGATGTGACTCGTATGGCTGTAGTGGGATTTGATACGCCGACCATCGATAAATCGTTGGCTTTAAGCCAAGAATACGATCATATTTACAGTATCGTTGGCTGGCATCCGACCGAAAGCCACTCGTATACCGATGCAATCGAAGAAAAATTGTACCACCAATTGCAATTGCCCAAAATAGTGGCGATGGGAGAAATGGGGCTGGATTACCACTGGCCAGATTCAACGAAAGAAGAGCAATTTGAAGCTTTCCGTCGTCAAATTAGAGTCGCTAAAGAATTGAAACTCCCCGTCAGCATCCACAATCGCGAGGCGACAGAAGATGTCTACAAAATCTTGAAAGAAGAGCACATCGAAGATATCGGCGGCATCATGCACAGTTTTGGTGAGAGCACGGACTGGATGGAACGTTTTCTAGATCTGGGTATGCACATTTCACTGAGTGGGGTCGTGACCTTTAAAAATGCACCTGAAGTCCGCGAAGTAGCTAAAGCTGTTCCATTTGATAAATTGCTGATTGAAACGGATGCGCCTTACTTGGCTCCGATGCCGTTCCGCGGGAAGCGAAATGAACCGGCTTACGTGAAATACGTGGCGGAAGAAGTCGCAAAACAACGTGGTATCACATATGAAGAAGTGGGACAGCAAACGACTGCCAATGCCAATCGCTTGTTTGGGTTGGACGCATGAAAAAAATAAAAGAAATCATTGTGGTAGAGGGCAGAGACGATACGCGACGCATCCAAGAATCGGTGATTGCCGACACGATCGAGACGAACGGCTCTGCCATTAATGACCAGACCTTGGCGTTGATTGAAAAAGCACAAATCGATCGCGGTGTTATCGTCTTTACCGATCCCGATTATCCAGGAGAGAAGATTCGCAAAACGATTTCTCAAGCGATTCCTGGAGTAAAACATGCTTTTTTAACGGTTGATGAAGCTCGGCCGAAACACAAAGGCAGTTTAGGGATCGAGCATGCAGCACCAGAAAGTATTCAAGCCGCTTTAGCAAAAGCCTATACGCAAACAATCGAACAAAAGCGATTGATTCCGAGAGAACTGCTGTTTGAGCTGGGATTAACAAGTGGACCAAATGCCAGTCACTATCGTAAACTGGTAGGAGACGCCTTGAATATTGGCTACACGAATGGCAAACAATTGCAGAAACGATTGCAGATGTTCCAAATCAAACCTGAGACATTGATTGAGACAATGAATACCATAATGGAGGAAAAGCGGAATGAATCTTAAAGATATTGCAACTCCGAGCAGAACAAAAGAAATTTTACAGAAGCATGGTTTTTCCCTAAAGAAAAGTCTGGGGCAAAACTTTATCGTCGAACCCAATATTTTGGCCAATATCGTCAAAGCCGCTGGATTAGATGAGAATACGAATGTCATCGAAGTTGGGCCGGGTATAGGGGCTTTAACGGAATATGTCGCCCGCAGCAGCAAGCAAGTTGTAGCGTTTGAGATTGATGACCGATTGATCCCTGTCTTGGAAGACACGCTTAGTCCGTATGACAACATCCGTGTTGTTCACCAAGATGTGCTGAAAGCTCATTTGAAAGAAGTGTTGGCAGAGACGATCGACTTGGATGAACGCTTGATGGTCGTAGCCAACTTGCCTTACTACATCACAACACCGATCATTATGCACTTTTTAGAGTCGGAAATGAGAATCGATGGCTTGGTCATTATGATGCAGAAAGAAGTGGCAGACCGTATTACAGCGGCTCCTGGCAGCAAAGCTTACGGCTCACTGTCCATTGCGATTCAATATTACATGGAAGCTGAAATAGCCTTTATTGTGCCAAAAACGGTCTTCGTACCGCAGCCCAACGTGGATTCAGCTATTCTTAAATTAACGCGCAGAGACACTCCAGTGGCAGAAGTGAAAAATGAAGAACTCTTTTTCAAATTGGTTCGGGCGGCATTTGTGCAACGCCGAAAAACGATCTGGAATAATCTGCTGATCCGTTATGGAAAAACAGATGAAGTGAAAGCAGAATTGACCAAAGGACTAGAAGCAGCAGGCATTGACCCTAAGCGCCGCGGAGAAACGATATCGATTGTCGAGTTTGGCAAATTAGCTGATGCTTTGGATGAAAAAGTGTTAAAAGAAGATTAAGATTGTGTAAACAAAAAGGCGAAATGCCTGATTTAAAGGTTTTTGTAACGCTTTATTATGAGAATAATATTAGTTGTGCAAAAGAAATTTCTATGATACACTTCAAAAGTTTGCCTAATTGTGTTATAATAAAGCTATTAGGTGAGGTGAATCTGAATGCCAATAACATTGGGAAGCATTAAAGAAAGCTTAGATTGTCGATTAGGTAAGAAGATTATGGTGACCGCGCAAACTGGTCGTAAGAGAAAGACAGAAAGAAAAGGTATTTTAAGAGATACTTATCATTCCGTATTTGTGATAGAATTAGACCAAGAAGAAAATGCTTTTGAACGTGTATCTTATAGTTACACGGACGTATTGACTCATGCTGTAGAAGTTGAATTTTTAGAAGATGAAGTCGTACAATACGCTTAAAAAATGAATAGTAAATGCAAAGAGCTGAGCCACTAATAAAATGGTTTAGCTCTTTTTTTGTATGGATTTAGGAGTTTTTGTCTTCTAGCGTTGGTAAAAAAGTTTCCTCTGACCTATGACCTATGGGTTGGTTGCTGGGGTAAATCCTGGTGTTTAATTCTATAAGTTGAGGTAAGAAATGTAGCGTATTCTTTGATAAGGTCAACGTTTTCTTTCAGATGTGTACTTTATTCCATGTGAAAGAGGCTTTTTTTGATGAGTAACTCGATTTTATTCATCAAGGCAGTTTTGCCCTTGATGTTCAGAGCTCATTCTTCATCAAGGCGGTTTTGCTCTTGATGTTCAGAGCTCATTCTTCATCAAGGCAGTTTTGTCCTTGATGTTCAAAGCTCATTCTTCATCAAGACGGTTTTGCTCTTGATGTTCAGAGCTCATTCTTCATCAAGACGGTTTTACTCTTGATGATCAAAGCTCATTTTTCATCAAGGCGGTTTTGCCCTTGATGTTCAGAGCTCATTCTTCATCAAGGCAGTTTTACTCTTGATGTTCAAAGCTCATTTTTCATCAAGGCAGTTTTACTCTTGATGTTCAAAGCTCATTTTTCATCAAGACGGTTTTACCCTTGATATTCAAAGCTCATTCTTCATCAAGACGGTTTTACCCTTGATGTTCAAAGCACATTTTTCATCAAGGCAGTTTTGTCCTTGATGTTCAAAGCTCATTCTTCATCAAGACGGTTTTGCCCTTGATGTTCAAAGCTCATTCTTCATCAAGACAGTTTTGCCCTTGATGTTCAGAGCTCATTCTTCATCAAGGCAGTTTTACTCTTGATGTTCAAAGCTCATTCTTCATCAAGGCGGTTTTGCCCTTGATGTTCAAAGCATACTTTTCATCAAGGAGTTGAGCCCGTAATCGTATCTCAAGGCTTGCAAGCTTCTGACTTCAAAAAAGGAACTAAATCTAAGATAACTCTGCTTTGATTCAGAAATGGCAAAATTCTGCGCTTTTTGATGAACTTTTCATGAGATTACAAACTCTTCCTTTTCAAATCAGCTTTTTTCAGCTACTATATTTTACAGAGAAGTAAAAGAAAAGTGCGAAAGGAGGAACTGGAAGATGGAGATTGTGGAAGAAAAAGCGCCGGCGAAGATCAATTTAAGTTTAGATGTCCTTCATAAACGAGATGATGGCTACCATGAAATGGAATTGGTCATGACTTCGATTGATTTAGCGGATCGCTTAACGTTGACTTTATTGGAAGAGAACCGTATTTTAATTGAAAGCAACAACGGTTTTTTGCCTTTAGACGAACGGAATATAGCTTATCGTTCAGCTATGTTATTGAAGAAACAATTTAATATCCGTCAAGGGGTGCACATTTATATTGAAAAAAACATCCCGATTGCTGCTGGTTTAGGCGGCGGAAGCAGTGACGCTGCTGCAACGCTTAGAGGACTGAATCGGTTATGGAACATCGGACTTGATTTGGACGAATTGGCAGAGCTAGGTGCGCAAATCGGCTCAGATGTCCCTTTTTGCATCTATGGCGGTTCTGCATATGCCTATGGTCGAGGAGAGAAAATCAAGCCGCTGGAAGAAGTTCCGCAATGTTGGGTAGTTCTAGTGAAACCACGCAGAGGAATCTCCTCATGGACGGTATTCGAAGGATTGGATGTAGATAAACTAGCCCATCCGGATACGGAGAGCATTTTAAATGCAATCGACTGCATGGATTATTCAACGATGGCCGATCATTTAGGCAATGCTTTAGAAAATATCTCCATGCATAAGCAGCCTAAAATCGAGCAAATCAAACAAAAGATGCTTCAGTTTGGAGCAGATACGGCATTAATGAGCGGAACAGGTCCTACAATATATGGACTATGCCAAAAGTATTCACGTGCGCAACGCGTGTTTAATGGACTCAAGGGCTTCTGTAATGAAGTATATTTGGTAAGAACCTTGAAGTAGTCGACCCTTTAAAGCTTAAAAATTCATTGATTGGAGTTATACTGATTCTGGATAAGCGATTTGGTCATCATCACTGGATAGATTGGAGAATTAAACATGAAGACTAAAGAATTGATTAACTTTGTTTTGGATATTGGGGAACAAATGCTGATCAGTGGAGCGGAAGTGAATCGAGTAGAAGATTCCATCACTAGAATGTGCAGTGCATACGGAGCCAAACGAGTAAACGTGTTGACGATCACCTCTAGTATTATACTGATCACCAGGTATCATCCCATTCGTTCCAGGACGAGGACTATATTATACGATGAGTTATGCATTAAATGGGGAGTTGACGTTGTTTACTGAAATGGGCTTGAATACATTAGCAACAGCTGTTAGTATTGCTGCCGGAATCATGGGCGCATCGGCAGTTTACCGTATTGTCAGAGGGGTCACACGCTTCAACCGACGCAAACGAACCACTTAAACTAGATACTGTTGATAAGGGGCTAGGTAACTCTAGCTCTATTTTTTTGCCGATGAAAAATGTTGAGTTAGTTGGTGGTTTTTGAGGTGACGGCTGTGACTAAGTTGGTGAGGAGCTAAATAGTGTTTTTAAACGGTGTGATATGGTATTAAGAGGGTATTTAAATACTATATAGTGCTTTCAAAAAGAGAGATATGGTACAAAGAGGGTGCTTGAGTACTATATAGTATTTTCAAACAGCGTGATATGGTACAAAAGAGGTGTTTAAGTACTATATAGTGCTTTCGAACAAAGAGATATGGTACAAAAAAAGGTGTTTAAGTACCATATAGTGCTTTCGAACAGAGAGATATGGTACAAAAAAGGTGTTTAAGTACCATATAGTGCTTTCGAACAGAGAGATATGGTACAAAAAAGGTGTTTAAGTACTATATAGTGCTTTCAAAAAGAGAGATATGGTACAAAAGAGGTGTTTAAGTACTATATAGTGCTTTCGAACAGAGAGATATAGTACAAAAAAAGGTGTTTAAGTACCATATAGTGTTTTCAAAAAGAGAGATATGGTACAAAAAAGGTGTTTAAGTACTATATAGTATTAAAAAAAAGATGAATGGTTCTGAGACAACAACTAAAGTGCACTTAGTACCTTCACAAGTGCCAAATAACTCCAAACGAAACGAAACAAAACAAACAAGCTTTCTTAGAAGTGAACATATGTTGAGCTGAACGACTTTCTCCGCTCTAGACGAGTTGCGGAAATCTGACTTTCGCAACGCTCTTATTTTTTTGTTGACGTAGTGGTTTGATAGTGATAAGCTACTTAAGGATTCGTAAATAGTAACAGTTACGATTTATGGAAATTGTAATCTGAGCATCGGAACTAAACCCAAGATTTGAAATCCTGAATCTAAACCTATAAAAATACACTCAAAAAAGATCTTAATTTGGAGGTAATGAATATGAGAAAATTACATAAATGGCTATCAATAAGTGCCGTTTCCGGCTTAGTGTTTTTTTTAGCAGCTTGTACAGCGCCGACAACGGAAGAATCTGGTGCACCGGCAGAAGAAGACAAGCTTCAAGTGGTGACGACGTTTTACCCGATGTATGATTTTACCAAACAAGTAGCTCTGGACAATGCAGATGTGTCGATCCTAGTGCCATCAGGGTCAGACACGCATGGATTTGAACCAAGTGCTAAAGATGTGGCGCAAATTCAAGAAGCTGATGTGTTCGTCTACAATAGTGAAGAAATGGAAACCTGGGTTCCCAGTATTTTAGAAAGCATCGACACGACTGATGTGGTCATCGTAAATGCCAGTGAGGGAATCGAATTGTTGGAAGGGTCTCACACTGAGGAAGAAGAACATGACCACGATCATGAAGCAGAAGAAGGGCATTCGCATGAAGTCGACCCTCACATTTGGCTGGATCCGGTTCTGGCTCAAGAAGAAGTCACGAACATCAAAGAAGGCTTGATCGAAGCTGACTCTGAAAATGAAGCACTGTATGAAGAAAACGCAACAGCTTTCCAAACGGAATTGCAACAATTGGATGAAGAGTATGCAGCAGCATTTGAAACTGCTGAAAACCCTACGTTTGTGACACAGCATGCAGCGTTTGCTTATTTGGCGGACCGTTATGATTTACACCAAGTAGCGATCTCAGGATTGTCGACAGATGCAGAACCAAGTCCGTCTGAATTAACGGAGATGTCTAATTTTATCAATACGCAAAATGTTGAATACATTTACTTTGGCAAAACGACTTCATCCGCTATTTCAGAAACGTTGGCTAATGAGACAAATACACAATTAGCTGTGCTGGATCCAATCGAAGGAGTCACGGAAGCGGATCAAGAAGCTGGAGTGGATTATCTACAAGCGATGCGAAATAATTTGGAAGCTTTGAAATTAAGCATCCAGTAGCAAATGAGATCCTAGAGAAAGAAAGAAGGGAAAATGATGCACTATATTGAAGTAGAAAACTTGTCTTTTCATTATGAAGACGAGCCGGTTTTGCAGAATATCGATTTCACCGTTGATGCAGGAGAGTTTGTGATCTTGACAGGTGAGAACGGAGCTGCCAAATCTACTTTATTGCGTAACATATTGGGCTTATTGAAGCCGTCGACTGGCTTTGCTAAGATTTCTCCCGTCAATACGCGCAATGAAAAGTTAGCCTTGGGATACATTCCTCAACAAGTGGCTTCATACAATGCCGGTTTCCCAAGCACAGTGCTGGAGCTGGTACAGTCGGGCCGTTACCAACGCGGCAAATGGTTCAAGAGACTGGATAAAGAAGATCATGTTCATGTCAAACGAGCGCTAGAGTCTGTTGGGATGTGGGACCAGCGCGATAAAAAAGTCGGCGATCTTTCTGGCGGGCAGAAGCAGCGCATCTCATTGGCGCGGATATTTGCGACGGACCCGGATCTATTTATTTTAGATGAACCGACAACGGGAATGGACATTGAATCTCGTACGCAATTTTATGAATTGTTAAAACACAATAGTGAATTTCATGGCAAAGGGATCTTGATGGTGACTCATGATCATGAGGATATCAAACAATATGCTGACCGCCATATTCATCTTGTTCGGAAGGAGGATTCGCCGTGGAGATGTTTTTCTATGGATTCATGCAAAGAGCCTTCCAAGCTTCACTCTTAATCGCTATTATTGCACCGATCTTAGGCTTGTTTTTGATTCTGCGCCGACAGTCCTTAATGGCTGATACACTGTCGCACGTGTCTTTAGTCGGAATCGCATTAGGATTTTTGCTGAATTTAAATCCAACGTTAACGACTATGTTTGTTGTGATCGTGGTGGCGATCATATTAGAATACTTAAGACTGGAATTCAAGTCTTACTCAGAAGTTTCGCTGGCGATTTTGATGTCCGGTGGTTTAGCATTAGCGTTAGTGTTGATGAGTTTTGTAGATGGCGGGACCAATACCAGCATCGACCAGTTTTTATTTGGCTCGATCGTGACGATCAGTCCGCAGCAAGTTCAAATCTTAGCTGCACTATGTGTGATCACAGTCGTGATGTACTTTGTTTTCCGCAAACCCATGTACGTGCTGACGTTTGATGAAGATACGGCTTTTACCACTGGGCTTCCCGTGCGCCTGATGTCGGTTTGCTTTAATGTATTGGTAGGGGTAGCGATTGCGGTTATTATGCCGATCGCAGGTTCATTACTGGTTTCGGCTATTATTATTCTGCCTGCAGCTATTGCCATGCGTTTGAGCAAACACTTTAATTACGTGATCTTAGTTGGTATCGTGATCGGTATTGTTGGGATGTTCTCCGGGCTGTCGGTATCTTACTATGCAGGAACGCCAGCAGGAGCTACGATTGCCTTAGTCTTTATCGCTATTTTCATTCTCATCTCTATAGTGAATCAAGTAGGAACTGCCATGCGTAAAAAAGGTTCATAAGCAACTTTCCTCAAATAAAATCGTGTACTGCTTTTCAGCGGTAGGCGTTTTTTATTTGCCAAAAATGGAATCCGAATAATGTTTTGAGAGGAATACGAAAATTTAAGAAAAAAAGATGTGAAAGTTGTGTGAAAGGCGAACATTTTTATCATTTTCACACTAATTTACTACCTATTTTTTATATAAATGCGTATAATAGAGAAGAACCCTTCAATGAGGAAGCAGACTAAGAAAGAGAGGTGCTATAATGAAAGTAAAAAGAAGTGAACGATTGATCGATATGACGCGTTACTTATTAGAACGACCGCATACCCTTGTTTCTTTAACTTTTTTTGCTGACCGATACGACTCCGCTAAATCATCGATTAGTGAAGACTTGACCATTATAAAAAAAACGTTTAAAGACAGAGGAATAGGTATTCTAGAAACCATAGCAGGAGCTGCAGGTGGTGTGCGTTATATCCCTAAGATTTCCTCAGAAGAAACAGAAGAATTTATTGCGCAAATGTGTGAGCGCTTATCTGAAGTAGACCGATTATTGCCAGGCGGATACGTATATTTATCTGATATGTTGGGAGAACCGGCTGTCCTGCAAAAAATCGGTAAGATTATTGCGACACAATATCTGGATCAAAAAGTAGATGCCGTTATGACGGTGGCTACAAAAGGAGTACCGATCGCACAAGCTGTTTCGACTTACTTAAATGTTCCGTTTGTCATGGTGCGACGTGATTCAAAAATTACAGAAGGCTCCACCGTCAGTATCAACTACGTTTCAGGTTCATCTAATCGAGTAGAAAAGATGGAGTTGTCAAAACGCAGCTTGAAGAGAGGTTCCAGAGTTCTAGTCGTGGATGATTTCATGAAAGGCGGCGGAACCGTCAACGGGATGAGAAGCTTGATCGAAGAATTCGAAGCTGAATTAGTCGGTATTACCGTATTTGCCGAATCCAGTTTCCAAGGAAACCGGATGGTAGAGGACTACACGTCATTGCTGCATGTAGATGAAGTAGATGTCCGCAACAAATCGATCCGAGTAAAACCAGGAAACTACTTTGAGAGAGTGAAGTAAACCGTTTAGACTTCCTGTTATCTCACAAGGCAGCCTGTTTGGTATTTTTTCCAAACAGACAAGCCTCGCAAAAAGAACCCACCTGCTGAACAAATTCAGCAGCAGGTGGGTTCTTTTTCTACTTCATTACTTGCTTGGATGAAAAATTGATTCAATAGGATTAAAATCAATTAGAATGCTCTATTCTGAGTACTTTGAGGAGGTTTATAGTCGATTTCTGACTTGTGAGGTTCAAAATAATTGCCACAAGTCAGATAACTCTCCTTTTCCTGACTTGTGGGACTGAAAATTAAGGCCGTAAGTCAGGTTTATCCCTTTTACCTGACTTGTGAGCATCAGACTACTCACCACAAGTCGGATAAAAATTGCGAGCGCTTCTCATATGATGCTCAGAGCTTCATTTCTACGTAAATCAACCCCTGTTTGAATAAAAAATTTTTCGCAGGGCGAAAAATCTCCTTCTTGAAAGGATCTGAGTGCTTATAAGGATGCTTATCGTCGGTTACCTGACTTGTGGGTATCAAAATAATTGCCACAAGTCAGGTAATGCTTCCTTACTTGACTTGTCGTGCTGGAAATAAGAGGCGTAAGCAGGTTTAATCTGTTTATCTGACTTTTGAGTTCTAAATTACTTGCCACAAGTCAGATAAAGCCCACTTTCCTCGCATATCATCATTGCTTCGGACTTCAGAGCTCTATTTGACTAATGGAATAAAATAGCAGAGCCAACAATTATTTAAACCTCATTTTTTTACTATTCCGGCAAGGTTTCAAAGGCTAATTTGCGGATAATCGTTTCATGGTCTGGGTAGTCTTTAATGAGTTCGGCTTGGGTGAACAATTCAAAGTCGTGGTACTCGAATCCAGGGGAGACCATGCAGCTGACTAAAGAAAACGCGTCCGGTTCAGCGGATTCCACACTGGAGCCGAAAATCGTACCTTTTGGGACTGCGTACTGCAGCACTTCTCCTTGGTCGATCGCCAAGCCTAATTTGACCGCTTCATACTTGCCGTCGGGGTGGATCATATGAACAGTCAGCGCCTCGCCTGTGTGGTAATACCAGATTTCGTCCGATTTCAAACGGTGGAAATGAGACGGGCTGGCTTGATTAAGCAGAAAGTAAATACTAGTGTAATAAGGACGTGTGCGATCATCCCATATAGTGCTGGATTCGTCGCTGCGGTAAACTTGCTTGAAAAATCCGCCTTCTGAGTGCGATTCTAATGCTAGATGGTTGATCCAATAGTGTTCCGATTGAGTAGTCATAATTTTCACCTGTTCCTTTTTCTTTCAGTCTATGTCAGTTGAGAGAAGATTGCAAAGCCTAATTTGATTATTTCTTTACCCTACATAGAATGACAAAAAATTGGTCTAGTTGGTAAGATTCTACGTACTTTCAAATTAAATTCTCGGTAAGAAAAAAATGGCAAACTTTTGACGAGCAAAAGGGGTCGGTAAATGAATGTCAGAGCCTTCCTTGAAAACTAGCCATTATTGAGCTATTATAAAAACAGCTTAAGAAAGTAACTTATGACAACTAATTAACTTAAAAAAAAGAAAAACATGAGGAGTTTAAACATGACACAACGATTTGCAGTGGTATTAGCGGCTGGACAAGGAACCAGAATGAAATCGAAATTGTATAAAGTATTGCACCCGGTAGCAGGTAAACCTATGGTAGGCCACGTGGTAGACCAAGTGGAAGCTGCTGGAGCAGATAAAATCGTCTCTATAGTAGGAGTCGGAGCTGAAAAAGTTCAAGAATACTTAGGCGAACGTTCTGAATACGCGATGCAAGCAGAGCAACTAGGAACTGGACACGCCGTTTTACAAGCTGAATCTTTACTGAGCGGAAAAGAAGGCACGGTTTTAGTGATTTGTGGAGATACACCTTTATTGACGGCTGAAACGTTAAATGGTCTATTTGCTCATCACCAAGAAACAGGTGCTAAAGCGACTATTTTAACGGCGCATGCAGATGACCCAACTGGTTACGGACGCGTGATTCGCAGCGCATCTGGCGCAGTTGAAAAAATTGTGGAACAAAAAGATGCATCTCCAGAGGAAGCGGCTGTTCAAGAAATCAATACAGGAACGTACTGCTTTGACAATGCTTTATTATTTGAAGCGTTGAACCAAGTAGGAAATGACAACTCACAAGGTGAATACTATCTTCCAGACGTGATTGAAATCTTGAAAGATAAAGGTGAGATTGTTGGAGCTTACCAAATGGAAAAAGAAGCAGAGTCTTTAGGGGTAAACGATCGCGTGGCTTTAGCGGAAGCAACACGTATGATGCGTGAACGCATCAATGAAAAACACATGCGCAATGGGGTTACATTTGTGAACCCGGAAGCGACGTACATCGACAGCGAAGTCGTGATTGGTTCAGATACCATCGTTGAAGCGGGCGTGGTACTGAAAGGGAATACGGTTATTGGTGAAGACTGCTTTATCGGCGCGAATTCAGAAATCTGTGACAGCAAAATCGGCGATCGTGTTCGCGTAACCAGCAGCAACATTGAAGATTCTGTGATGGCTTCAGACAGCAATATTGGACCGTACAGTCATTTGCGTCCAAATAGTGTGATCGGAAAAGATGTGCACATTGGAAACTTTGTCGAAGTGAAAAATGCCAATATTGATGAAAATACAAAAGTTGGTCACTTAACGTATGTTGGGGATGCTGATTTAGGCAAAAACATTAATATCGGTTGCGGAACAGTCTTTGTGAATTACGATGGAGCGAATAAACACCGCGTAACGATTGGCGACAATGTATTTATTGGCTGCAACACGAATTTGATTGCGCCGGTAACGGTCGAAGAAAACGTGTATGTTGCTGCGGGATCTACCATTACTGAAGATGTTCCAAGTGAATCTTTGGCAATTGCACGTGCTCGACAAGTAAACAAATTAGATTATTATAAAAAAATGCCTCAAAAATAAGCAAAATCGACAATAAGGCTTGATTTCTTGGCGGAAAATGGCTAACATTAGTTTGACGAAAAGATACGTTAAAAAAGAAAGTGGAGGCCCACAAATGTCCGAACAGTATTTCGATCCAAAATTAAAGATTTTTGCCTTAAACTCTAATAAACCATTAGCAGAAAAAATCGCTAAGGTTGTCGGCGTTGAATTAGGAAAAATTTCAGTAAATCAGTTTAGTGACGGAGAAATTAGAATCAATATTGAAGAAAGTATCCGTGGAGATCATGTGTACATTATTCAATCAACTTCTCGACCAGTAAATGATAATTTAATGGAATTGTTGATTATGATCGATGCTTTAAAACGTGCCAGTGTTAAAACAGTTAACGTTGTTTTGCCTTACTATGGATATGCTCGTCAAGACCGCAAAGCCCGTTCGAGAGAACCGATTACATCTAAACTAGTTGCAAACATGATTACTAGAGCTGGTGCAGATCGTATCTTAACACTAGATTTGCATGCTGCTCAAATTCAAGGATTCTTTGATATGCCAGTGGATCATTTATTAGGCGCTCCATTATTAGCCAACTATTTCTTAGACAATGACATTGCAGATGAAGGCACTGTTGTTGTTTCACCAGATCACGGTGGGGTTACTCGTGCTCGTAAATTAGCGGAATTCTTGAAATCTCCGATTGCGATCATTGACAAACGCCGTCCTAAAGCAAATGTTGCAGAAGTTATGAACATTATTGGAAATGTAGAAGGTAAAAAATGTATCTTGATCGACGACATGATCGATACTGCTGGAACAATCACTTTAGCTGCTCAAGCTTTAGAAGATGCAGGCGCAACGGAAGTTTACGCATGTTGTACACACCCAGTATTATCAGGTCCAGCGATTGAACGTATCGAAGCATCCGCTTTGAAAAAAGTGATTGTTACGGACTCTATCCAATTGACTGAAGACAAAATGAGCGGAAAAATCGTTCAAATCAGTGTAAGTGAATTGATGGGAGATGCGATCAAACGTATCCACGAAAACAAATCAGTGAGCCCACTATTTGAGAAAAAATTCCCATCAAATAAATAAACTAATTCTATAATAGGTCGAGTCAACATAAGTGTTGGTTCGGCTTTTTTTGAATTTTCATCTTCTAGCTTTAATAAGGAAATTTCCTCCGGTCTACGGGGTTGCTTGTGGAAAGCCATGTGACCGCTTAGAGCCAACCATGTCTCCAATCTTGTAACGTTACCGAAGCCGTTGTGAGCCTGAGAGATATACGGATACGTTATGCGCAACGCAGTGGAGAACAAACTAAGAGTACGCAAACAGTGTTTCCTGTTTTTTGCATTAAAAAGAAGCGTGTTTTTTACTTACAAACGCCAAATGTTGTAGAACCTTAGAGAGGTTAATTTAGATTTAGACATCAGTAACTTGAGCAATTGTCTCCATCTAGAAGGCGTAAGAGTTGCAGACCTTTTCTGATAAGGAGTACCATGACCGAAATGAGACCGGATACAGCACATCAAAAGGAGGCTGGACTTGATGCGGAAATTATTGGAAAACGGCACCCCGTGGCAGTTGGTTGAAACAGGAATTGACCCCTCTTTTATCCGACACAATGAGACCTTGTTTTCATTATCCAACGGGCATATCGGTACTAGAGGCAGTTTGGAAGAAGGAAAGTTCGTTCCCGATTACGTGTGGAACGAAGGTACTTATATGAATGGATTTTATGAAACGACCCCTATTGATTACTCGGAATGGGCTTATGGATTTGCTACCAACCATCAAATTATCACGCCTCTGCCTAATGCCAAACAAATTCGATTTTCAGTGAATAGAGAATGGTTTAATTTGGAACGCGGAAAAACGAGTGAGCATAAGCGAGTACTGGACATGCAAAAAGGCGTACTGACCCGCAGCTTTACTTGGGAAAACGAGCACAACGATAAAGTCAGTGTCGTCACAGAACATTTTGTTTCCTATGATGTTCCAGAGCTGTTTGTGCAGCAAGTGAAAATCACGCCGCTGACAGAAAATGTTGATTTGATGTTTGAAATGGTGCTGGACGATTTAAAGGATATCAGCCATAGGAAAACGGAAGACGAGAAGAAAGACCCTCGGGTACGCAAATTAACAACACGTTTATTCTCGAGTGAACAACTGAGTGAAGAATCTTTCCCGCTGCTGCATATCAACACTCCTGCCAGCGGAATGGACGCAATCGTGGGGACTAGGACACAAGTGGACGAAATAGAAACAGAATACGTCCGTATAGGGTTGACAGAGAGTTGGAGCTGCAGTCCTGAAAAAGGCAAAACAGTTACATGGAATCGCTATGCTGCATACAGCAGGCCTTACCTAGAAGATAAAAAAACGCCAAAACAACTTAAACATGTCCGTAGTTTATTGAAGGCAGCACTGAGTAAAGGATATGAGACAGTAAAAGAAGAGCATATAAAAATGATGAGCGACTTTTGGCAGAAAAGTGATGTTATCATTGAAGGGGATGAACAGCTGCAAAAAGGTTTGCGGTTCAACTTGTTCCATTTGCACCAAGCAGCAGGTCGAGATGGCAAAACCAGCATCTCTGCTAAAGGGCTGACAGGTCCAGGGTATGATGGACATTACTTCTGGGACACGGAAATGTACATGCTGCCGTTTTTTATCTACACCCAACCTGAGATCGCTAAACAACTTTTATTGTATCGCCACTCGATATTGCCTGCCGCCAGAGTCCGTGCGAAGGAGCTGTCTGTCCAACAAGGGGCGCTGTTTCCTTGGCGTACCATCAATGGATTAGAAGCCAGTGTTTACTACCCAGCGGGAACAGCTCAATTCCATATCAACGCCGATATTGCTCACGCTGTATACACTTATATCAAAGCAACCGGAGACAAAGAGTTTGCGTTTAATGAAGGCTTAGAGATCTTGATTGAGACGGCACGTTTTTGGACAGCCTTTGGACAATATGACGCGTTAAATAAAAACCGGTTTGTGCTCAATGGAGTCACCGGTCCAGATGAATACACTACATTGGTAAATAACAACTTTTATACCAATCTTCTAGTGAAACACAATTTAGAGTATGCAGTAGAGGCCGTACTGGAAGTGTTGTCCTCAGGCAAAGAAAAAACTTCTAACGCCTTGGAAGTAGTCGGTTTTGAATGGCGGGAACTGGAAGAATGGTCAAAAGCAGCTGAAGCGATGTATCTTCCATATGAGGAAAATCTTCAATTGACCAAGCAAGACGACAACTTTCTCAGTAAACAACCATGGGACTTGGAAAAGACGCCTAAAGAGCATCATCCTTTACTGATGTATTATCATCCATTGGCTATTTTCCGGTATCAAGTCAACAAACAAGCCGATACAGTTTTGGCTCAATTTTTATTTTCATGGGAATTCGATGTAGAGCAGAAAAGACGGGACTATTACTATTATGAAAAAATCACGACCCATGATTCTTCCTTGTCTCGTTCGATCTTCGGTATCATGGCCAACGAAATCGGTGATCCAGAACGGGCGTACCATTATTTTATGGATACAGCTTTAATGGACATCACCGATCTGCAGGCTAACACTAGGGACGGTATTCATGCTGCCAATATGGGTGGAACTTGGTTGAGTATGGTTCATGGATTTGCCGGGATGCGGTTATATGAAGACAAGCTGCATTTTTCACCGCATTTGCCGAAACACTGGCAAAAAATCTCGTTCCATATCCAGTATCATTCGAGCTTTTTCCAAGTAACCATCACGCCTGACGGAACAGAATATAAATTGCTTGAAGGAGAATCAGTGGAGATCGAGCACAATGGAGCAGTCCTGCGAGTCGAATAAGAGGCATAAATCACATTCCTTCTGTCGTAAATTTGGTATGAAGGCGCTCAATTTATGGTATGATAATGAAATAGAAAATCAGCTAGGAGGTCAAAGAATGACAACATGGGTAAAAGAAAATCACCAACAAGAAAGTATTGAAGCATTGAAAGAATTGCTTTCAATCGCATCAGTGAACGATGGAGACGGTACAGGAAATCCTCCATTCGGCCAAGGGATTCAAGAGGCATTGGAAAAAGCATTAGAGATCTGTGAGAATCTAGGCTTGAAGACCTTTATTGATCCTCAAGGAAATTATGGGTATGCCGAATACGGCAGCGGCGAAGAAATGATCGGTATCTTATGCCATTTAGACGTCGTTCCAGGCGGTAATCTGGCCAAATGGACCAATCCTCCGTTTGAACCTGAAATCAGAGATGACGTCATCTATGGTCGCGGAACTCAAGATGACAAAGGTCCAACGATCGCGGCTCTTTATGGATTCAAATCGGTTCTAGATGAAGGCATCTCTTTCAACAAACGTGTTCGCTTTATCTTCGGTACCGACGAAGAAAGCTTATGGCGCGGTATCCAAAAATACACGGATCAAGAAGAAATCCCAACAATGGGCTTCGTTCCAGACGGTACATTCCCATTAACGTATGCTGAAAAAGGTTTGTGGGAAGTTAATTTGACAGGACCTGGAAGCGACGCAGTGAACTTGAAATTGGGTGAAGCGTCCAATGTTGTTCCCGGCGAAGCAATCTACGACGGCAACAGCATCGAATCGCTAGCCGATGAATTGAATAAACTGGGTGTTGCTTTTGACCAAGAAGACGGAAAAATCATCGTCAAAGGGAAATCCGTTCACTCCAGCGTATCTGGTGAAGGAATCAACGCAATCAACAAACTGGTCCAAGGATTGAACAAAGTAGAATCGCATCCAGCGTTGCGTTTCATTGCAGAAAAAATCGGCGACGAAACAAACGGCTTGAGTATTTTTGGCGAAGTTAAAGATGACGTTTCCGGCGAAATGACCTTAAATACCGGCAAATTAGAGATCACGAAAGACGCTTCTAAAATCACGCTGGACATTCGTTTCCCAGTAACTTACGATAAAGAACAATTGATCAGAACGTTAAGCAAAGTTGCTGGAGTATATGGATTGGAATACAAAGAATTCGACTTCATCCCTTCTCTATACGTCAAAAAAGACAGCGACTTAGTCAAAACCTTGATGAGCGTCTACCAAGAAAAAACTGGCGACCAAACAGAACCATTCGTATCAGGCGGAGCCACTTACGCTCGCCAAATGCCAAACATGGTCGCATTCGGAGCTCACTTCCCACACGCAAAAAGCTTAGCCCACCAAGAAAACGAAGGTCTAGCTTTGAGCGATTTATATAAAGCCATGGAGATTTATGCAGAAGCTATTTATCAATTGGCTTGCAAGTAACCA
The DNA here is from genome assembly GCF_045528485.1 of Desemzia sp. FAM 23990. NCBI lineage: Bacteria > Bacillati > Bacillota > Bacilli > Lactobacillales > Carnobacteriaceae > Desemzia > Desemzia sp. FAM 23990. The sequence continues at coordinate 46,801 of NZ_JBGQQW010000015.1, read as the reverse complement.
TATAGTGAAGTTTAGATGAGCCTCACCCAACTAGTTAGTGGTACTAGTTGGGTGAGGCTTATTTTTGATTTAAATGATAGATTGGGAGGAAGAAGCTTTACGGCGCTATGAAGTTCGGCGCAACCGATACGTGTGTGGAAAGTGACCGTTACCTGACTTGTGGTGAGTAGTTTGATGCTGACAAGTCAGGTAAAAGGGATAAACCTGACTTACGGCCTTAATTTTCAGTCCTACAAGTCAGGAAAAGGAGAGTTATCTGACTTATCGCTATTATTTTGACACCCACAAGTCAGGTAATCAACGATAAACTTCATTTTTAAGCACTCAGATCCTTTCAAAAAGGAGATTTTTCGCGAGGCGAAAAATTTCTTATTAAAAAAGGTCTTGGTTTACTTAGGTATGAAGCTCGGAGTGTCATGAGAAAAGGGCTCGTGGTCTTTATCTGACTTGTGGTGAGTAGTTTGATCCTCACAAGTCAGGTAATCAACGATAAGCTCCATTTTAAGCACTCAGATCCTTTCAAAGAGGAGATTTTTCGCGAGGCGAAAAATTTCTTATTAAAATAGGGCTTGGTTGACTTAGGTATGAAGCTTGGAGTGGCATGAGAAAAGCCGCTCGTGGTCTTTACCTGACTTGTGGTGAGTAATTTGGTGCTGACAAGTCAGGTAAAAGGAGTAAACCTGACTTACGGCCTTAATTTTCAGCTCTACAAGTCAGGAAAAGGAGAGTTATCTGACTTATCGCTATTATTTTGTTCCCCACAAGTCAGGTTATCGACGATAAACTTCATTTTAAGCACTCAGATCCTTTCAAAAAGGAGATTTTTCGCGAGGCGAAAAATTTCTTATTAAAAAAGGTCTTGGTTGTCTTAGGTATGAAGCTCGGAGGGGCATGAGAAAAGCCGCTCGTGGTCTTTACCTGACTTGTGGTGAGTAGTTTAGTGTTCACAAGTCAGGTAAAAGGGATAAATCTGACTTACGGCCTTAATTTTCAGTCCCACAAGTCAGGAAAAGGAGAGTTATCTGACTTATCGCTATTATTTTGTTCCCCACAAGTCAGGTTATCGACGATAAACTTCATTTTAAGCACTCAGATCCTTTCAAAAAGGAGATTTTTCGCCCCGCGAAAAATTTCTTATTTGTAAAAAAGAGAACGCTTTTTTTTACGTATATTGTGTGTAAAAGGAGGATTTGTGATGATCTATAAAAAAAGAAAGAAACCTACTGTGCTGGCTATGTTGGAAGTGCTGTACAAACGTGCTCAGTTAAGCGCTAAAGTGCATAAATACTATATGAATCAAAAGAAAGGGTACTATGGCGAGTGCTGTTTTGATGTGTTAACGGAAAAATTAGAGTGTGACTGCTTGATATTGAACGATTTGCCATTTCAGGATGATGGCAACGAGTTTCAAATTGATGCTTTGATTATCACTGCTTATGCCATTTATTTATACGAAATCAAAAATTATGAAGGAACATACTATTATAAAGACGGCTTTTTTCGTTCAGTATTTTCTGATTTTAAGTTTGAAAGCCCGATTGAATGGTTAAATCGGAAGGAAACGTATTTGCAAAAGATCTTGTACGAATATGGCATCAACTTGCCTATCAAATCTTTTATCGTGTTTGTTCATCCGGAATTCACTTTGTATGATGTTTCTTATTCAGAAAGAGTGCTGCTGCCAACTTACATTCCGCAACATTTTCGCCAAACGAACCAATTAGATGGAAAATTAACTCAAGAGCATATTTATGTAGCGAGCAAATTGTGTGAAGTTTCCGCTCAATCTATACCGACATTGAAAGGCGTTCCTAGTTACGAGTATGACGAGCTCAAAAAAGGGCTGATTTGCGAGAATTGCGGGGAGTTCATTCATGAAGTTAAAGATAAAGACAAAACAATAACCTGTGCTGGTTGCGGGTATCGAGAGGTAGCAGCTGAATGCATTTTCCGTCATATTGAAGAATACAAAATGATGTTCCCGGGAAGAAGAGTAGCGTTTAATTTAGTTGATGATTGGTGCGGCGGGTTGGTGACGGTGAAAAGAATCCGCTATGTCTTCAAAAAATATTATCAGGCACATGGTTCTGGACGTGGAAGGTATTATGAGTAGTTGAGAATGGAGTTTAAATAAAAATCCTGTTCAAGAGAGTATACTCAACCTTGAACAGGATTTTTATTCTTCATCAGTTAATATTGAATCGTTTTGTATAGGTTTATTGATCTTTCATAACTTCTTCCAAAGCCTCATGACCGATCGATTTCAAGGTCTCAGCAGAATGGTTCATTTTCGCTGCTTCAGATTCGCTTAATGGAATTTCCACGACTTTGCGGATTCCTTGACGGTTGACGATGGCCGGAACACCGATGTAAACATCTTCTTGGCCGTATTGCCCGTCTAAATAAGCGGAAACTGGTAGAACGGCATTTTCGTTACCCAAAATAGCTTTAGTGATACGGGCTAGTGCTGCGGCGATTCCGTAGAAAGTAGCACCTTTCTTTTCGATGATGTCGTAAGCGGCGTCGCGTACTTTAAAGAATACATCGACTAGGGCTTGTTCGTCAACACCGGGATTTTCTTTGATCCATTCGTAAATTTGCAGGCCGGCAACGTTGGCGTGAGACCATACTGGAAACTCTGTATCTCCGTGTTCACCTAAAATATAGCCATGGACGTTACGTGCATCGACGTCTAAAATCGTTGCGATTTCTTGACGGAAACGGGCGCTGTCTAGAGAAGTCCCAGATCCGATAACACGGTGTTTCGGTAGTCCAGAGAATTTCCAAGTGGCATAAGTCAAGATATCTACCGGGTTCGTAGCGACTAAGAAAATACCGTCGAAGCCGCTGTCCATGATTTGGCCGATAATGCCTTTAAAAATGCGCATATTTTTTTTCACTAAATCAAGTCTGGTTTCACCAGGTTTTTGAGCAGCTCCTGCTGAAATGACGACGATATCTGCATCGTGGCAGTCGCTGTAGTCAGCCGCATAGATTTTCTTTGGAGAAGTGAAGGCCAAGGCGTGTGATAAATCTAAAGCGTCACCTTCAGTTTTTGCTTTATCGATGTCAATGATACCAAGTTCTTGAGCAATATTCTGTGTTACTAGAGCAAATGCGTAACTAGACCCAACTGCTCCGTCCCCTACTAAAATAACTTTTTGATTATCATTTTTGTTTCCCATGTTCAATTCCTCCATATCTTTAATAGAATCATAAGCTCTGCTTGAACTACATTCAGTATACTGTAAAAAGGAAAAAGTTTACAGAGTTAAAGTTTAATTAAAACGCTGTCATGTGAAATATTTCATAAACTATTTTAAAGCAAGCAACCTATTCCTTTTGTGTTTTAAATTGTGCTATACTAGATGAAAGTTTAAAAAGAGATCGTACTGGGCGAAGGTTGTTTCGTGCAGCGCTTTTTTGCGTCCATTAACGTTCAAATTGGAGAGTGTACAATGAAGATGATTGTAGGCCTAGGAAACCCTGGGAAAAAATATCAAGACACCAAACACAATATTGGTTTTATTACATTAGATGAATTGGCTTACCAACATAAATTTTCGTTCAACAAATCAAAATTCGAAGCGGATGTCGCTGAAGCTCGTTTTGATGGAGAAAAAACTTTGTTCGTTAAACCACAAACTTTTATGAATGATTCTGGAAAAGCTGTCAGAGCATTGATGGATTATTATGGCGTCGACGTGGAAGATTTGCTGGTGATTTATGATGATTTGGATTTACCAGTCGGGAAGATTCGTTTGCGTCAAAAAGGCAGTGCAGGCGGGCACAACGGCATCAAGAGCATCATCCAGCACATCGGGACACAAGATTTCAACCGGATCCGGATCGGGATCGACCGTCCATTTCCGAAACAAACCGTTGTTCAACACGTGTTGAGCGGATTTCCAAAAGAAGTTCATAAAGACATTTTGGACGCGGTGAAAAAAAGTGCGGAGGCTACGAATCATTGGCTGGATGGGCACAAATTTATGGATACGATGAATCACTTTAATTAAGATAAAAAACGGAGGCAATATCATATGGGAGATGTAGTACAGTTACTGGCTGGTATGGATAGTGTTAAAGCTGTTATCGACCCGATCGGTAAGAAGCAAACGCAACTCGTAACCGGGTTGTCTGGCTCAGCTAGAACTTTAGTGATAGCTGCCATGCTAAAAGAAAAGCAACAGCCGATCGTTGTGATTGCGCACAATTTATTTCATGCCAATCAATTGATGGAAGATTTTACAGGCTTAGTCGATGACGACAAGCTGCATATTTTTCCGGTTGATGAAATGGTCTATGCTGAGATGGCGATCGCCTCACCAGAAGCCCGCAGTGAACGAATTGCTGCTATGGATTTCTTATTATCAGGAGAGCCGGGGGTTATTTTTGTTCCGGTGGCGGGTGTGCGCAAATTATTGCCACCAGTCAGCTTATGGAAAGAGAACACATTTGAAGTGGAAATCGGCGGAGAGTTGGACCCGACAAACTTGGCGCAAAAGCTGGTCGATATGGGATATGTGCGCCAGCAATTGGTAGGCAGTCCGGGAGAATTCAGTATCCGCGGGGGAATCATTGATATTTACCCGTTAACGGAAGAAAATCCGGTGCGGATCGAATTATTTGATACCGAAGTGGATTCGATGCGGTTCTTTGAAGCTGGGACGCAACGTTCGGTCGATACTATTGAAGCGATTAAAATATTGCCGGCCAGTGATACGATTTTTACGAAAGAACTGCTGCAGCAACAAGCGCAATCATTTACGGATGCGGTAGAACGCAATAAAAACTTATTGACGGAAGATGCCAGCAAACAAGACTTCACGAACAACATGGCACCGATCGTAGATGCCTTCAACTATGGCGAATCGATCGACGAATTGGTGATGTTCACCGATTATGTGTACACAGAAAAAAGCAGCATCTTAGACTATATGGCTGGAAATGCGGTTTTGGTGCTGGATGATTATCCGCGTATTCTTGAAGCCGAGCGCCATGCGGAAACCGAAGAAGCGGAATGGGTAACGAGCAAATTAAGCACACGCCAAATCTTGCAGCAGCAGCATTTTTCACACGACTTTAAATCATTGATGAAGCAAACACAAAGGGACCGCGTGTATTTTGTTCTCTTTCAAAAAGGGATGGGCAATCTGCGCTTTGATGCCATTCACCCCTTCCAATACCGCAGTATGCAGCAATTCTTTGGCCAAATGCCGTTGCTGAAAACAGAGATGACCCGTTGGGAAAAACAAGAGCATACGGTTTTAGTGACCGTACCGACCAATGAACGGGCGCAAAAAGTCCATCAGACGTTTGAAGACTTTGAGATCCACAGTAAAGTTGTGACTCCAGATGCGCTTGAATTGGGCAGCGTCCAAATTGTCATCGGCAGTATCCGCAATGGATTTGAATTGCCGACAGAGAAATTCGTCTTATTGACGGAACGGGAATTGTTCAATAAAGTCGCGAAGAAAAAAGCCAATCGCCGTCAAACCATGTCGAATGCGGAACGGATCAAGAGCTACAGCGAGTTGAATCCAGGAGATTTTGTGGTGCACGTCAATCACGGGATCGGGAAATATACTGGTATGGAAACGTTGGAAATCAATGGCGTCAATCAAGATTACATGTCGATTATTTATAAAGATGACGCCAAATTATTCATTCCAGTAACGCAATTGAATTTGCTGCAAAAATACGTTTCTTCCGAATCCAAAACCCCTAAAGTCAACAAACTGGGCGGAACTGAATGGGCTAAAACCAAGCATAAAGTTGCCAGTAAAGTGGAAGACATTGCAGACGAGTTGATCGAGTTGTATGCGGCTCGTGACCAAGAAGTGGGCTACGCTTTTTCACCAGACACGGAATACCAAAAAGAATTCGAAGATGCTTTCCCTTACTCGGAAACCGAAGATCAGTTACGCAGTACGGAAGAAATCAAGCGCGATATGGAAAAGAAAAAGCCGATGGATCGGTTGTTGGTCGGAGACGTTGGCTACGGGAAAACGGAAGTTGCTTTAAGAGCAATCTTTAAAGCAGTCCAAGAAGGCAAACAAGCCGCATTCTTAGTACCGACGACAATTCTAGCACAGCAGCATTACGAAACGATGATGGAACGCTTTGCCGATTTCCCGGTGGAAGTGTCGATCATGAGTCGTTTCCGTACTAAAAAACAACAAGCTGAAACGATCAAAGGCATCAAAAAAGGCCAGGTCGATGTGGTTGTGGGAACCCATCGTTTGTTATCTAATGACGTGGAATTCCACGATATTGGGTTATTGATCATTGACGAGGAACAACGATTTGGCGTGAAGCACAAAGAAAAACTAAAAGCATTGAAAGAGCAAGTGGACGTGTTGACCTTGACGGCGACACCGATTCCACGGACGTTGCACATGTCGATGCTGGGTGTGCGGGACTTATCGGTCATCGAAACTCCGCCAGCCAGCCGGTACCCAGTGCAGACCTATGTCATGGAACAAAATCCTGGCGCGATCCGAGAAGCCGTCGAACGGGAAATGGCTCGGGGAGGACAAGCCTTTTACTTGTATAACCGCGTCGAAACGATCGAACGGCGTGTATCGGAACTGGAAGCCCTGATTCCAGATGCCCGCATCGCTTACGCCCATGGTCAAATGACAGAAACGCAATTGGAGAATGTTTTGTTTGAATTTGTGGAAGGTCAATACGATGTTTTAGTCACAACCACGATCATTGAAACGGGTGTGGACATGCCGAATGTGAATACTTTGTTCGTAGAAAATGCGGACCACATGGGCTTGTCGCAATTGTATCAATTGAGAGGCCGCGTCGGACGGAGCAATCGTGTCGCTTATGCCTATTTGATGTACCAACAAAATAAAGTCTTGAATGAAGTCAGTGAAAAACGGCTGCAAGCCATCAAAGACTTTACCGAACTAGGTTCCGGCTTCAAAATCGCCATGCGAGACTTATCGATCCGCGGGGCAGGGAACTTGCTTGGGAAACAACAGCACGGCTTTATCGACTCAGTCGGATTTGATTTATACTCCGAAATGCTGAGTGAAGCTGTATTGCGCAAACGCGGCGGCGAAGAAAAAGACAAGAAAACCAAAGTGGAGATCGACTTGGGCATCAATGCCTACTTGCCGAACGACTACATTTCCGATCAACGCCAGAAAATCGAGATCTACAAACGCATTCGCGAGCTGAACAGCCACGACGAGTACGTTCAATTGCAAGATGATCTGATCGACCGCTTTGGGAATTTCCCGGATGAAGTCGCTGACTTGTTGACGATCGGACTGATCAAGTTCTACGGCGAATACGCGCTGATCGAAAACGTCAAACGCAAAGACGATTTAATCGACATCACTTTTTCTGCGGAAGGAACGCAGCAGCTGCCGGGAGAAGAAACCTTCCGTGCACTCAGCGATATTCCGTTGAAAGCCAATGTGGGTGTCGTCAAAGGCAAATTGACCGTGAGCCTGCGCTTGCAGAAAGATTACCTGAAAGCTACTTACCAGTGGCTCGGCTACATTGAAAAATTTGCGCAAAACATTGCGGATTACCGCATGGAAAATACAGCAAGCAAGTAACGCGAAAGAGAAGAGGACGAACAAATGGGCAATCAGCAACTGAAAAAAACGATGAATGGTGCTGTGATCTTAACGATTGCCGCTTTTATAGCAAAAGTCCTCAGTGCAGTCTACCGCGTCCCCTTCCAAAACATGGTCGGCAACACGGGATTCTACGTCTACCAGCAAGTTTATCCGCTTTATGGCTTAGGCATGACTCTGGCGCTGAACGGATTGCCGGTCTTTCTGTCTAAAATCATTGCCGAAACGCCAACCGAACTGCAACGGAAAGTCCAGCAGCGATTGTTTGTCTTGTTGGGGGGCATTTCCTTGGCGATTTTTCTAGCCTTATATTTCGGCGCAAATGTGATCGCAGACGGCATGGGGGACCGCCAACTCAGCGGCATCATTCAAGCGGTGTCCTGGCAATTTTTGCTGGTGCCTTTCTTGTCCGTTTCGCGCGGCTATTTCCAAGGTACGTTTCAAATGATCCCGACAGCTGTTTCTCAAGTGGTCGAACAAGTCGTTCGAGTGGCTGTGATTTTACTGGTTGCCTATACGTTCAATGCCAGCTACCAATCGGTTTATCAAATGGGAGCCGATGCGATGAGCAGTGCGTGGATCGCCGCGATCGCTGCTTCGGTGACGATGGTGATTTATATGGTCTCGCATCACAAGAAGCGGCCGTTTTCCGCAGTCATCCAGCCAGATTCAGATGCAGTGCCGACTTATCAAAGGCTGCTCAGACGTTTAGGGACAGAAGGACTGGTCTTGTGTTTATTGAGTGCGATGTTGCTGCTGCTGCAGCTGATTGACTCGTTTACGTTATATAACGGGCTGGTCCAGTCAGGTGTAGCACCTGAAGCGGCTCGGAATTTAAAAGGGATCTATGATCGCGGCCAGCCGCTGGTGCAATTAGGAATGGTCGTTGCAACGGCTTTTTCATCCAGTTTATTGCCGATGTTGACGGCCAGCGTGGTCGAGAAGAAGGCAGCAGACTTTGTGCACATTGCCAAATCATTTTTGCGGATCACTATCACTATTGCTGCAGCCGCTACTTTTGGTATGATACTCTTGACTCCATATTTGAACCACACGTTGTTTGGCGATAAAGAAGGCAACTTGACCATTGGGATTTACTTGGTTTCCATCTTTTTGGCATCCTTGATCGGGGCCGTCAATGCAGTTTTCCAAAGCCGCAACCAGCATCGTCTGGCATTTGTCGGATTGATGATTGGTTTAGTAGTGAAAATGTTGGTGAACACGCATTTGGTGATACTATGGGGAACAGCTGGTTCCAGTTTTGGAACGGTATTGGCCTTATTGACTACGCTTGTGTTCAGTTGGCTCAAATTAGGGGCTAACTTGAAAGCGGCCGTTTATGCGAAAGGTTTTGGCTGGAAGTTAGCCGCGAGTTCCGTCATTATGAGTGCGACGGTATTGGTCGCCACGAGCTTGATCCACGTGACCGGTTTAGACGCCAGTCGTGTCGGCTCATTTATCATGGCACTTTTAGGAGTCGGGATCGGCGTGGCAGTATTTGTGAAAGCCATTATTTCATTCAAACTCTTGGCCTTGCGCGAATGGTTGTCCCTTCCGTTTGGCAAAAGAGTATTGAGAAAGTAGGGAAGAACATGAATTTATCCGTTTTAGAAGTAATTTTTAAAGCTGCACAAAGCGATTTTTCAAATGGATTCCAATGGATCCCCGCTAAAAAGCTGGATGGGGACCAGTTGGCGTTAGGCCAATCGGTCATCATTGAAGACATCCATGATGCGCCTGTATTAAGCCTCGTCGGGTCGATTTTAGATAAAAAGTACCCGCCGGATCACCAAGCAGCCTTGATCCAAGAACCGGGCACCGCTCAAGAAAGTGTGGAATGGTTCACCCTGAACCAAGAGCCTTCCTTCCAAATAAACTCCGCTTCGGCTGTGCTGTTTGTGCCTGCTTTAAAGCAAGATGAGCGCACCAAATCCTTCCAGACACTGCAATTTTATATGGACGAGATTTCTGGAGAAGGCGGCGACGTGTGGATCAAACAGCAGACGCATGAGACGCTGATTCCCTATTTGCGCGAGGAAACGGAGGAATTGGTGGAGGCCATCCAAAACCAAGACACCCGCAATTTAATAGAAGAGTTGGGCGATGTCTTGTGCCAAGTGCTGTACCAAACGAGTTACGCCGAATACACAGGTGCCTTCACGTTGGAAGACGTGCTCGAAGCCATCAATACCAAATTACGCAGACGCCACCCGCATGTATTTGACGGAGTGGAAGCCAATACGGTAGAAGAAGTAGACGCCATCTGGCAAAAAATCAAAGCAAAAGAAAAGGAGCTAGGCTTATGAGATTAGACAAATTTCTAAAAGTTTCACGCATCATCAAGCGCCGCACCATCGCGAAAGAAGTGGCGGACAAAGGCAGAATCCAAATCAACGGCGCCGTTGCCAAATCATCATCGACTGTCAAAGAGGGCGACGAATTAACGATCGCCTTCGGAAACCGCACACTAGTCATTCGCATCGACAAACTAGTCGAAACCACTAAAAAAGACGAAGCCGCAGAGATGTACACCGTTATCAGCAATACGGAAAAATAAATCTCCCTTCAGCCACCTATTTTTTCGATAGGTGGCTTTTTGCTGGGGCAAAAAGCTATTGATTGGTAATGGGGTGGGCTTGCTTTAGGTTTTGTGAGTTTTTTTAAGGTAATGGGTGGTTTGGGAGCGTCTATTTGGAGCGGTAGTAAGTACTTAAATGGCACTAACACGAGATGTAGCGTCCATTTGGAGCAACCACAAGTCCCCAAATGGCACTAACAAGAGTGGTAGCGTCCATTCGGGGCAGTGACAAGTACTCAAATGGCTCTAACTAGAGTCGTAGCGTCCATTTGGAGCAGCCACAAGTCCCTAAATGGCCCTAACTAAAGTCGTAGCGTCCATTTGGAGCAGCCGCAAGTCCCCAAATGGCTCTAGCAAGAGTCGTAGCGTCCATTTGGAGCAGCCACAAGACCCCAAATGGCCCTAACTAGAGTCGCAGCGTCCATTTGGGGTAGCCGCAAGTCCCCAAATGGCCCTAACTAGAGTCGCAGCGTCCATTTGGGGTAGCCGCAAGTCCCCAAATGGCTCTAACTAGAGTCATAGCGTCCATTTGGAGCAGCCACAAGTCCCCAAATGGCCCTAACTAGAGTCGTAGCGTCCATTTGGAGCAGCCACAAGACCCCAAATGGCCCTAACTAGAGTCGCAGCGCCCATTTGGAGCAGTGACAAATACTCAAATGGCACTAACACGAGATGTAGCGTCCATTTGGAGCAGCCGCAAGTCCCCAAATGGCCCTAACTAGAGTCATAGCGTCCATTTGGAGTAGCCGCAAGTCCCCAAATGGCCCTAACTAGAGTCATAGCGTCCATTTGGAGCAGCCACAAGTCCCCGAATGGCTCTAACTAGAGTCATAGCGTCCATTTGGAGCAGCCACAAGACCCCAAATGGCCCTAACTAGAGTCGCAGCGTCCATTTGGGGTAGCCGCAAGTCCCCAAATAGCCCTAACTAGAGTCGTAGCGTCCATTCGGGGCAGTGACAAGACCTCAAATGGCACTAACACGAGATGTAGCGTCCATTTGCAGCAACCGGCAGTCTCCAAATGACTCTAACAAGAGTCATAGCGTCCATTCGGAGCAGCCGCAAGTCCCCAAATGGCCCTAACAAGAGTGGTGGCGTCCATTCGGTGCAGTGACAAGTACTCAAATGGCTCTAATTAAAGTCATAGCGTCCATTTGCAGCGCACACAGCTACTCCAAACCCAAGCTACTCCAAACCCAAGCTACTCCAAACCCAAGCTACTCCAAACCCAAGCTACTCCAAACCCAAGCTACTCCAAACCCAAGCTACTCCAAACCCAAGCTACTCAATACCTAAAAAACAACCCTTCCTATCCCAAAAATCCCTTCACTAACCTATCCTCATCTAAAACCAAAATTACCTATCAAAGCGCTAACTTCCTGCACAAGCCAGTCTGAACAAAAAACCAAGTAATCCTTCTTTTAAAAGCCAACTAGTGAAAAACACTATTACTTTTAATCTCTTGAAGCAGCATGACGAGCCAGACCAAAGAAGTCTTTTCAATCAGCCACTATTCCAAAAGCAATTTGGAAGCAACGGCTAAATTGAAAAGACCTTCATTTAGATATAAGTCATCAAACGCTTCGTACCTGTAGCCTTAAAATATTTCCCCAACACTATCCGTATTCTCTTCTTAGTAAACAATCCGCCACACCACTCATAAATAGCCGTGGATGTGATTTCTCTTCCCGGAAACAGCCGACGATACTCGTCCACCAGGCGGCAAATCGTCTTCGTGACCGGTTCTTGGTGCCCGCACTTTTCACATGCGCAATACCGGCTCTTGCCCGCCGGCAGCGTGACTCGTAAACTCCCACACTCTGCGCAAGACACACCTTTCGTCAACAATTCATACGTATACTCAGGCAAGTCTTTGTAAGGCGGTTCGAGTACACACCGTTCGCAAAGTTTCATGGCCAACTCGTGATGCTTGCTGGTTAAAGGAGCGCCGTGGCTGGCTACTTGAGTTAAATGTTTTTCTAATTTCCCCGGTAGTAAAAGCTCTGGCCGGTATGGAGCTTGATAGAGACACATATTGGGATCGACAAAAGCTACAAACCCGCTCACCGGCAAATGAATTCCCAACTCGGCCAATACTTGGCGGATAGAAGTCAGCAAACGCTCGAGTTGATTAAAAGGCGTCAGAATACTTTTGTCTGACGACGCAATGTAAAGATCGTCACCTTTAAAAATATATTCTCCCATATAATTCTTTACTTCATAAACTCTCACCGATTTCACACCGATAATCAATGTATCAATCTGAAAATACCTGCCATCCACCTTTAATGGCAAATCATTCAGGACCAAAAAATTCCCATCCAACTTCACAGTCAACTTATCAAAATCGCATTCTCCCTTGTAACCTCTCAACAAATTCTGATAATAATACTGCTGCTTCAACGTCAACTCCATCCGAATACTCAACGACTCCATCATCAACAAATTGTACGATTTCTCTCTTTCCTTATAAGCCATCCTCCATCAACCTCTCTTTTAAGAACTATACGCAAAAATCGACTCATTCTTTTAATCTTTTTGCAATTCCGCATAGAAATGTAAAGGCATACTTGGTATAATGTGAGCGTAGAAGAAGCGGCTGGTCATTTGGGCAAATGAACCCCTAGACTGGCGGCCGGCACCATTGATTCAGAGTGAATAAAGTACAAAGTTGTACAATAAGTCCTCCGGCAATACAAAAAAATAAAAAATTGGTACACTATAAAAGTACGTATTATTTTAAAGAGAAATCCATTTGAGTAGAAGAGGTGTGGGATCATGAAAAATAGAAAAGGTAATGTGACGCAATTAGAAAATGAATTCACTCAAACGAAAACCGTTCAAGCGCATCGTGAAACCAAATTTAAAAAGCAGAAAAGAAGACGGATCGCGGCTATCGTAACGATCAGCAGCGCATTTATCTTGGCGCTGTCAGTTAATCTGGTGAAAAATACGCAAGAGATCGCAGCCCTGGATACCGCAAATGTAGTAGCAGCAGAAGAATTAACGGATGTAGAAAAGCAACATGAAAGCCTTCAAGATGAGGTCAAAAAGCTTGAAGATGACGATTACATAGCGAAATTAGCTAGAAGTCAATACTACTTATCCCAAGAAGGAGAGATCATCTTTAGTTTCCCAGAAGACAATGCAGCGAAAACGCAAGAAAAGGAAAATACGGATAATCAAGACTCTGCTGAAAGCGAAGAGGAATCATCAGAAAGCAATGAATAGTCCGTCATAAATTGTGACAAAAGACATCGAAATCAAAGTTCCTGTTAATAAAAAGCTTTATATGTAGGAAAGACAATGATATAATGTCATTACTAGTATCCAAGGAGGAAATGAAGTATATATGTCAATCGAAGTCGGTAATAAGGTCCCGGGTAAAGTAACGGGAATAACAAATTTTGGTGCGTTTATTGATTTAGGAAATGGTAAAACTGGATTGGTTCACATTAGTGAAATCTCCGATAGTTTTGTCAAAGATATCCACGATGTATTAACTGTTGGTGATGAAGTTACAGTTAAAGTTTTAACAATCGGAAACGATGGTAAAATTGGTTTGTCCATTCGTAAAGCAGTAGATCAACCAGAAGGAGAAGCGGCTGCCAGTGCACCAAGTTCAAGTGCTAGACCATCAAGTGCTAGACCAAGTTCAAGTGCCAGACCAAGCAGCAGTTACCAACGCAGCAACGATAGAGGCAGCTCAAGAGGTTCATCTTCCAGCTACCAAAAATCTAGTCGTCCTTCATACGCTCAAAAAGATAGAAAAGAAGACTTTGATACACTGATGAATTCATTCTTGAAAGATAGTGACGATCGTTTAACTTCTTTAAAACGCAACACTGAAGGCAAGCGCGGCGGACGCGGCGGACGTCGCAACTAGTCTCCGAATTTAAAACAAAAACTAACTTATAAAAACTCTAGCGAGGCGGGATTTATTCCAGCCTCGCTTTTTTTAAATGCAATCCTATAAGTATGTTCTTTGTGAATGTCTCTAAATTCAATAACTGAACAGAGATAAAGCAAGATAAGAATCGCAAAGGATCGAGACATCTCGTTGTGGAGGATAAAAAAGAAACAAGATAAAATATATCCTGGTCCTCAGTTATCGCAGGAATCGTCACATTCAAAGGCCTGTCTCAACATAAAATGAGACAGGCTTTTTTTAGATTTTATAGAGAAAAAAGCAGTTAAAGATAACGTCTGGATGGGTTTACTAGGCAAATAGCGTCCATCCGAGGGTAAAAAAAGCACCAGATGGCTCTTACAAGGTAAGCGGCTGGATTGCTCATTCAATAAAAAAGAAGCTGCTTCAAAATCGAGTAAACATACTCGATTTTTGAGACAGCTCCTTTTACTTTAGTAGTTTCGTTTGTTTTTTTGCATACAAATTGTAGAAGTTCTCGGGGTCGTTTTCAGCCCACTCTGTTAATGTCGGTTTGTCTAAACTGTCAAACACACGCTTAGCTTTTTCAATGAGTCTTAATTCCGTTGTATCGCCAAGTTTTGTCATACAGACTTCTTTGCGGATCAACGCGGTTGCCCACATGATGGGATGTTCCGTACTTTGAGCAGTACCTTCCATTTGCTTAACGTAGAACAGCGCTTGTTCGTAATTTTTGTCCACCATCAGCAAATTGGTCACATGCAGCAAAAAGCTGATTTTTAATGAGGCTGCTTCTTCAAGGTGGGGATAACAGTCTAAATTGGCAAGAGCTCGATTAGTCAGAGATGCAGCTGTTTCACTATCAAATAAGTACAAAATACTATTGAGGATCCGCATTTCTGCCAAATACCAGTTATCTAACGTTTCCAACCGGTCCCAGACCTTTTGAGCGTAGACTTTTGCTTTCGTTAAATCTTGTTCTTCCAGGATGATCTTGTAGCCCCGGCAGGCATTCAGAATATCCAGTATTAATTGGTCGTACCGTTCTTGGACCAACGCTTCGCCTTTTTCAATAATCTCATCGATCAATGCGCTGTTAGGATTTTTTTCGATTTTTCTAAACAAATAAAGAATGGTTTCTTTTTGCCCTAATTCGTATTCATTTAAAATGTAAATAAATTCTTCATGCGACATATCCATGTGGTCCAAAATAGCCATATACTTTGAAAGCGTCGGAGTGATGTCATTCCGTTCAAATTTAGTATAAGTGGAACGAGCCATGGTATCGTCTGAAATTTCTTTTTGCGTGTAGCCTTTGTTCTCCCTGATTTTTTTCAGTGTTGCACCAATAGAAAAAGATGTGAGTGACATGTGACAAAACTCCTTAAATAGTACTGTTATTATGATAACTTTTCCAACAGAAACGATTAGAACTCGTTATACTAGTTACAATGATACTTAGTCAGAAGAGCAGCTGACTCGTAAGTTACGTATAAGAAAGCAGGTGACGCGTATTACAACGGAAAATCTTTTAGGAAAAACCGAGCACGACTCCGCCAAAAAGTACTCGTATGTAGTAAAAGCAAAAGATAAGATCGTGCAGTTAAAAATAGACAATACCGATGTACTCATCAATGCAGACGGTGAAGTTGACTGTCCTTTAGATGGGGTATTGCGCAAGAATGGATATTCCATCTATGACTTGCTGAGTTGGAATACTAAGGAAATTGATTTTATTGTAACGACCAATAGTGTTGAACGCCTTATCCGCACCATTCCGCTAAATGTATCACTCGAACCGATTTAAGCTTATTTTACCCGAAAGTCACAAAAAAAAATATCTATTAGCCAAAGTTTTGTTCCTCTATGGAGCTGTTTTTGAACAAATTGAGTCATGCTGGAGCTGCGACAAAAGTCGCGGCTCCTTTTTTAAAAAATGCGTTGTGAAAGGCAGAGCTCACACTCCCATTAAAAAGCTCTTAGACTAGCGCAGGTAGGCAGTCTATATCTGACTTAAGGCGAGTATTCTGATGCTCACAAGTCAGATAAAAGGATAAAACCTGACTTGTGTTCTTGATTTTTAGCTCCACAAGTCAGGATAAACAGAGTTATCTGACTTACCGCCACTATTTTGACGCCCATAAGTCAGTAAACAGGAAATAAATCATTGTGTAAGCACTCAGATCCTTTTAAAAAGGAGATTTTTCGCACTGCGAAAAATTTCTTAATAAAAAGTTATTGAGATTGTGCAGGTATGAAACTGATGGGAAACATAGCGAGAGGTAAACAGCCTGTATCTGACTTGAGGCGGGTATTTTGATGCTCACAAGTCAGATAAAAGGATAAAACCTGACTTGTGCACTTAAATTTTATCTCCACGAGTCAGGATAAACGGATTTATCTGACTTGCCGCCAGTATTTTAATGCCCACAGGTCAGGGAACATAGGATAAATCGTTGTGCAAACACTTAGGTCCTTTTAAAAAGGAGATTTTTCGCACTGCGAAAAATTTCTTAATAAAAAGGTATTGAGATTGTGCAGGTATGAAACTGATGGGAAACATAGCGAGAGGTAAACAGCCTTTTATCTGACTTGTGACAAGCATGTTGATGCTCACAAGTCAGATAAAAGGATAAAACCTGACTTGTGCACTTAATTTTTAGCGCCACAAGTCAGGATAAACAGAGTTATCTGACTTACCGCCACTATTTTGATGCCCACAAGTCAAGTAATCAAGCACAAACCGCCCACAATCATACAGAGCATTTGAAAAGAAACGCTAAACACGCCTCACTTCAACTTTACGCTCTGTTTTGCCCCGCGCTCTTGTAAAGTGCTATACTACAGTTAAGAAAACAACTAGAGGAGTATCGATATGAGAGTAGCCATTATTGGTGCCTCTTTTGCTGGGGTCGCTGCAGCGTTAGAGGTGCGGAAGAAATTTAAGCAAGCGGAGATTTTTCTGTTGGAAAAGCAATCGAAACTGGGGTACATCCCAAATGGATTGCACCTGTATTTGGACAAGAAAATCGCTTCTTTAGAAGAGGCTTATTTTATTACGGCCGAACAACTGCAGAAACAGCGCATTCAACTGCATTTATCTTCAGAAGTCGAGAGAGTCGATACCGGTCAAAAACAAATCTCGTACCGCAGTCCCAACGGAGCAGAGACCTTAGGATACGACAAATTGATCATCGCCACCGGTTCCAGTCAGCTATCGCAAAAGATTTCGGGCTGCGACACTACACGAGTCTTGAAATACAAACGATTCCATGAAGCAGCAGACGCCCTCGAAAAGCTAAAGGGCAGCCAGCAAGTTACCGTCATCGGCGGCGGACAAATCGGGGTGGAAGCAGCGGATCTGCTGCAAAAAAATGGGAAACAAGTCACGTTGGTCGAAAACATGGATTATGTCTTGTTCAAATATTTTGACAAAGAAATGATCGAGCCACTGCAAGCAGCGATGAAAAAATCCGGCGTCAACTTGCACCTCAATCAGACCGTCTCCAGTGTAGAAGAAACGGACGAAACGGTGGTGGCACATTTGCTGAATGAATCCATCGTCAGCGACACGGCTATATTAGCGGTAAATGTTCGACCAGACTTAAGGTTCTTAGGCGACCAAATCAAATTGCACACCGATCATACAATCAAAGTAGACCAATACCTGCGGACGTCTGAAAAAGATGTCTTTGCCGTCGGGGATTGTATCCAATTGCAGTTTGGAGCCGACAAAGATACGTTCTATATTCCGCTGATCAACAATGCTATCCGTACAGGAATGGTTGCTGCGGCCAATCTTGTTGAGCCGGTATTGCCGTTCAAAGGTTCATTGCGCACGATCGGGACGACTGCTTTCGGCTATTACATCGCCAGCACCGGGATGACCGAAGAAGAAAGTTTGTTTTATACCCATCCGGTCAGCGCAGTTTGCCAAAAGGTTAAGCTGAACAGCTTGCCGACAGCTGAAACGGCTACCGTCAAATTTATCTACGACAAAGAAAGCCGCGTTTTATTAGGAGCTCAGCTGCTTTCCAAAGCCAATATATTAGACAAGATCAACACACTCGCTCTAGCTATTCAAACCAACCAAACGTTAGAAGACTTGATGCAGAAAGATTTCTTTTTCCACCCGGTCTACACCAACCTTGTTGAAACAACGAACTTAGTCCCTTGGCCTGACGTAAGGTGTGATGCATATGAAGATTGAAAATTTCTTAGAAAAGCACGAAATCAGAGAAATCACTATTTTTCAAAAACTCGTCTTAAGCGGAGGGCAAGTGGGGTATACAGAGATGATTGACCATCTAGACATCTCCAAAGCATCACTGGATAAGGACCTAGAAGCCATCACATTCCGCTTTCAGTCGATTTCGTCAAATGTACGCATTGATTACGACGGACATATGATCTCTTTGTTTATGGGGCATGAATTTTCCTTGGAGCAAATTTACCAGCACTACCTCAGGCAATCGATCAAAGTAAGCATTATCAGCTATTTATACGAACACCAAGAATTTACGATCACTCAATTAGCTCAAAAATTGACGGTCAGTGAGTCTTCTTTGTTCCGCAAAATCAAAGAGCTGAACAGCTACTTGAAAGAATTTCAAATCAAGATCCGCAACGGCCGCTTGCAAGGAGAAGAGCTGCAGATCCGTTATTTCTACTACCAATTTTATTGGTACATCGCTGACAAAAGTGCTCTGGCCAGCCAAAAAAATGACGACCAAGTCGAGCGCATGACCCAAGCGATGGAAAATTTCCTGCAAGCCACCTTTGATTCCGAAAGCAAACAACGCATCGGAGTCTGGTTCCATATCAGCAAGAACCGCGTCAACAGCCGATCTAAAGTCTACAAATTTTTACACCAGCAAATGGAACCCTACCACGAAGATCCGATGTACCACAAAGTCCGCACGATGGTACTGCGCTTCTTCAGCCGCTATTCGATTGAAGTCGATGAAGAAGAAGGAATGATGCACTTCATTTTTCTGCTGGCCTTCCCAATCCTATCTGAAAACGACTTCCACGAATACACGCTCCTTCGCGGCAGAAGGACGCCGACAGCTGCTCTGGATACCTATATCGTGGAGACAATCATCATCCAATACAATTTGCGCAAATTGCCTTACATGTTGGAGCGGGAGATGTACTATTTCCTCTCGCAAATCCATACCCGAATGTACTTTTTCAAAGGAGACATCGAAATCTACGACTACGACGCCATCCTAGCCAAAGAGAAAAAGTTCACCGGCAAAGACCTGTTGTCCTTCGCCAAACAATTACGCGACATCAGCATAGGCAAATTAAACATCGAAGAAACAGACGGCGACACGCTATTAAAAATGGAGTTGTTAAAATACGTCAGTCTCCTAGCCATCGTCACTTTCCAAACAGCGACTATCCTGCAAATCGGGATCGACTTGAAAATGGAAAGCATCTACACGAAAGCCCTGAACCAGCTGCTCGTGATGAACATGAAACACATCAACGGTACACACATTGAAAAATACGATCCAAAAAAAGACTACGACCTGATCCTGACCAACGTTCCGCAAAACCACAAAGACCGTTACGGTAAAGCCAAGGTCTATGTACTATCTGAGATATTGTCACCGTTTGATCAGAAGAACATACAAGAAATCTTGCAGACGCTTAATCAATAAAAGATGCACTTCCTACTATAGGGAGGCATCTTTTTTGCTACTTCTGGAAGAGGAAAAAATAATAGTTGAATAAACTAAAGAGAATGGAATTCTTTAGTCCAAGTTATGTATAAATATAAGACTTTGTTACTAGAATATTAACTGACAGTAGGTACAAACTCCCAGAAAAACTGAAACGGAATGGGCGAATTTAAATACATTTAACGAAGAAACTCGGTTGGTCATATTAGGAATGGATTCAGGAGAAGGGAATGTTAAAGCCATAAATACAAGTGAAAATCTATTTCAAAGTTTGTCCAAGGAAATAAAAGGGGATAGTTTAGGCCATCTGCCAGCTATAAAAGATTTCTCTCCATACACTATTGCTTCTGAACGAGTTACTGCAAAAGTAAGAATCAATGAAATTGAGACCTCATTAACTTCAGATGGAAGTAGAAGTCAATATATTGGAATCATGGGTACAGAAGAGAGGAAACTCCATCTGGATATACCTATAACGACTATTTTAAAACTGAGAACTATTAAGTATCCCTAGTTATACTTTAGGAAAGAAAGACTTTACCGGCACGCTTTATACTGCCAGAAATGCTGATATCGCTATAAATTATGAAGTTATAGACAATTCTATTCGAAGAGACTTCGAAGAAACAGTTAAGGATTTAATCCCTAAATAAAAAAGAAGATGGGAAAGTAAAATTCGAAATTCTCTTGGTGATTCCATTACTGCCAGAAACTGGTATCAACCTTTAGTTTACAAAGAAACAGGTTTAACTAATGTCAATTAGGGGGACAATTGGTCCGGGTGGTCTGCATCCTAGCATTAGTTTTCATGAGTTTAATAATGATAAAGTTGTTGATTTTATTGAAAACATTTAGAAACATTGTATAAGCGCTCTTGTGAAAAAAGCTAAGATAGCATGAATCCATTTGATATACTATTATGGACAGAAGAATTCTATAGCTATTTATACCGATAAAAAAAATATAGATAAGATATAAATTCTGAAAGTTGTTAAAACAATATAAATAACAAATGGAGGAAATGATTACTAATGACAGAACAGCATGACGGATTAATTGAGACTATAGAAAGTTTACAAGGAAGTGATTTAACTACGCTTTGGAGTCTTTTGATTGGTGGAGCTATAACTTTAGTTGGTAGTGTGATTGGTAGTATTATATTCTACATGTATGAAAAATACAGTAAGAAAAGAGAATTGAAAAGAATAATTAATTCTAAGTTAAGAGTGATTGAGCAAATAATTTTAAAAAGTCATGAGAAAAGCGAGAACCAAGAAAAGATTAACTTAAAGTGGTTTAAGAGTAGTGTAATGTTATTAGAAAAGGAAATTGAAAGTCTTTTTCATCTTTATGTGCAAAATGACAAAGAAGTTGATAGTCTAATCAATTTAAATGCCCATACTTTTGATTTGATGGAATGGATTAAATACGCTGAGGAAAATCGATATATAAGCATTAATGCGAAATTGGTTAGAGAAATATTAGCTAGTATGGAGTATATCTTCAATTCATAAATGAGGGTAGAACCAAATTGTGCGGTAAGCAAATAATTAAAGTAACAACAACCTCCATTTTTTGATTATACTTAGTATAAAAATTGGAGGTTTTTATAATGAATAAAAAAAGAAAAGAATTATATATAGATGAATTAAAAACTCAGATTAATTTCGCTTTATATTCTGTGGAAGGCGTGAATGAATACCTTAATTTAATGGATAGTGGACAAAAATTAGACTCGGAAAAATTTTGGTACTACGCTCAAAGTTTGATTGTTTATAGTGGCAACATTTCAAAAATTTTATGGGGGATAAATGGTAAGGACCAAAATAAAAATAGAATTAGAAAGAATGAAAGAAAAGCATTGAGAGAAGAATTAGGTGTTAATGATAATTCGTTGTTGGAAAAGAGATTTTTAAGAAATGCTCTAGAGCATATAGATGAGAAGTTAGAAGATTTTACCGTAGTTCCTCAGACCATCATTATGAATAAAAATTTTGGTCCCGTTAAAGGGATGATTAGTTTTGGTGATGATATATATGATGTTTCTAAGCAAAAAAACCTAAGGCATTATGACCAATACTCAAAGACATTTTATTTCTATGGTGAGGGAGCTAATATAGAAAATCTTTACAAAAGCATATTGCAACTCAAAGAGAGTATTGAAAAATATGAGGTGATCAATGATGATTTTTATCGCTAAACTAGACTATGTAGAATGTGAGCTATTAAAAGAGGCAATTATCATAGCTAAACAGAAGAATCAGCTCTGAGTACTGTTAATAGTGATGATTTATTTGAATAAGTATGGTTTTATCGGTGTGGAGAGAGACAAACCACAACTATGGGTAGACGAGGAAGTTGAATAGAATTTTAAGGGTACATTATCAGCTTCTTTACATTGATAAAAATATAAAAATTGAATAGAGAATCAAACTACGAATTATAAAAATTCCAATTTGATAACATTTTTTTCATCGCCAAAGTGGATTTTCAATTAGTTATCTAGAGTAACAACCTTTAATTCCTGGGTAAACGGAACGTTAAAGCGGAATACGCACGCATTATTATAGACTTCTTCAGATATAATAACTCCTTTTTTGTAAATGGATAACCTTTGGAATTTATCGTCTGTACTGGTGGTAGCAAGAATGTTGTGTTCTCTTTCAAAGTTACCGTTTACTTGTAACGAAAGACCTTCTGGGTCTTCAACAGCAGTTAAAGTAATAACGTAGTTTAATGACACTTCGCTCATTTTTAAATTATCTCACTTTCCAAGTAATACAAGTGATATTAGAAAAATATTTCTCAGAGAAAAGTAGGTTTGTTTATTGAGCAGAACCAAACTGCGCATTAACAACATAGCAATAAAATAATAGATAGTCTTCCTTACCCGATACGTTTACACAGTATCAACTCCAACTAAGGAAATATAATTCTCTAAGTTAGGAAGTTGACTATGATTATGGGTTTTTACCCACAGAAAATATAAAAAGGAGCTCAGGCTAAACTGGCTCCTATTTATATCTATAATAAATTAATTAAATCGTAGTTCACGTAGACTCTATTTTTGGTCTTTGATTTATCAAAATCGAGTAATTTTAAATCTGCAAGAGTGTTTAAACCTTTTCTAGCTGTAGCTACGCTGATGTTTAATTTAGTTGCTACTTCTTGAACAGTTACAAACGGCTGATTAAAAGTGCTAAACCAAATGTTATTAATGTGACCTTCTCTATTTATAGACTTTAATCCATGTGTCGCTAAATCGTTGATATTTTCTAACTTATTTAGCATATTATCTGACATTCTTTGACAAGCATCCAAAAAGAAATCAATCCATTCAAACCACTCTGGATCCTCTCCTCTTACGCCATTCAATTTGTTGTAATATCTAATTCTTTCTTTTTCCAATTCTTCACTGACAAAAAAAACGGGTTTTTCAATTAATCCATCTTGCATCGTACTTAAAACAATTAAGATTCTTCCCAATCTTCCATTTCCGTCTAAAAAAGGATGGATAGACTCGAATTGAGCATGTAATATAGCAGTTTTAATTAATGGATCTGTATTCTCATCTAACAAATGTTGGGTATTCTCATCAATCTCTTTATTAAATGAAGAATGAGTGGTCGAGTTTACATAGTACTCCCAGTTTGTCATATAATTCCCAATTAAGTTGGCATCAACAGGTATATATACTGCATCTTCTATCCGGTTTGTTGGACCAATAAAGTTTTGGATTTTTCTAAATTCTCCAGAGGAGGACGTGGTTCCACGCGTTTCATTCTCCATTAAAATTTTGTGTAACTCTAGTATTAATCTAGTAGAAATAGGATATCCATTATGGATGCGCTCTATCCCTATTGCTAAAGCTTTCTGGTAATTTTCCACTTCAGTAACTTCACTACTTTTATTTCTTTTAGTTGCTTCATCTATCATATCAGCAAAAGTAACTTGTGTTCCTTCTATTCTTGTAGACTGAACCGATTCTCTTAAAGAAAGAATTTGGATTAATTGATCATTTACAATTGAATGGTCAAGTTCGGAATTTAGTTTTCCAATGGATGTTTTTATTTGTGCTACTTTTTTATACAAGGATAAAGCTTGTTTGGTACTTACAACTGGAGGTAACAAATCAATTCCTTTTAAAACCATTTTGGTTGTCCCCTTTATGTCTAATTTAGTATATTATTACATTCTATTTGATAAAACTCAACATAAAAAAACATATAGATGTTAAAAATGCATCTATAAGAAACTTAAATAGTAATATTTAACTATATGATTTTAATTAGCTCTCCATGATTAAGTATCTCCTATAAAAATGAAGAAACCTATCGGTTTCACAAAAGTAATAGACGAGTAAAAAAAATGACATTCCAACTCCAGCAAAGTTGCAGAATACCAATTTTAAAACTCAAAATACAAGAGACCTTCATACTGCACCAAAAACCAGTATTTAAGCACCTATACCAAACCGGATCAATCTTGTAAGGGTATCCAAAAATGCCATTTTTTTAAACAATCGTCCAAAAACATGACATTTTTTTTGTGTGAAAACGTATTACAATTAGAACATCAAGTAGGAAACGTTTGCACATTCAAGGAGGAAAAACAACATGACTGAGAAAAAATATATTATGTCGATTGACCAAGGAACAACTAGCTCAAGAGCAATTATTTTTGACAAAGAAGCCAACAATGTTGGAAGCTCACAAAAAGAATTCACACAAATTTTTCCTGAAAGCGGTTGGGTAGAGCATAATCCGAATGAAATCTGGAACTCTGTACAATCTGTCATTGCAGGAGCATTTATTGAATCCGGTATCAAACCAGCTGAGATCGCTGCTATCGGAATTACGAACCAACGTGAAACAACAATTGTTTGGGATAAAAAAACAGGTCGTCCGATCTATAACGCAGTAGTATGGCAATCACGCCAATCTGCACCGATCGCAGCCAAATTGGCAGAAGAAGGACATTCTGAAATGATCCACGCAAAAACTGGTTTGATCATTGATTCTTATTTCTCTGCAACTAAAATTCGTTGGATCTTAGACCACGTTGAAGGTGCTCAAGAACGCGCTGAAAAAGGCGAATTATTATTCGGTACTGTCGACACTTGGTTAGTGTGGAAATTAACTGGCGGTGAATCATTTGTAACGGATTACTCAAATGCTAGTCGTACGATGTTGTACAATATCCACAATCTAGAATGGGATCAAGAGATCTTAGATTTGTTGAATATCCCACGCGCTATGATGCCAGAAGTGAAATCTAACTCAGAAATTTATGGTCGCACAACGAACTACCACTTCTATGGAGCTTCTACTCCGATCGCAGGAATGGCTGGAGATCAACAAGCAGCTTTATTTGGCCAAATGGCTTTTGAACCAGGTATGGTGAAAAATACTTACGGTACAGGTTCATTTATCGTGATGAACACTGGAGAAACACCGCAATTATCAAACAATAACTTGTTAACAACAATTGGTTATGGAATCAACGGAAAAGTTTACTATGCATTAGAAGGTAGTATCTTTGTTGCAGGTTCGGCTATCCAATGGTTGCGTGACGGATTGAAAATGCTGGAAAATTCTTCAGATTCAGAAGCATTGGCAAAAGCATCAGACAACGAAAATGAAGTGTTCGTTGTACCAGCCTTTACTGGATTAGGCGCACCTTACTGGGATTCTGACGCACGCGGAGCTGTATTCGGATTGACTCGCGGAACCAGCAGAGAAGACTTCGTTAAAGCAACGCTTCAAGCAATTGCTTACCAAGCACGCGACGTTATTGATACAATGAAACTAGATGCAAATATCGAAATCCCATTATTGAAAGTGGACGGCGGAGCAGCTAACAACGACTGGTTGTTGCAATTCCAAGCTGACATCATCGGAACAAAAGTACAACGCGCACACAACCTAGAAACAACTGCATTAGGCGTTGCTTACATGGCAGGACTAGCTGTTGGATTCTGGGACAGCATCGACGAAATCAAAGACATGTACGAAGAAGGCGGCACATTCGAACCGCAAATGTCCGACGAAGAACGCGAAAAATTATACGAAAACTGGAAACTAGCCGTAAAAGCAACACAAGTGTTCAAACCATAGAGAGCAGAGAGTGGAGCTGAGCGTTTAGGGTTCCGTAGAGTTCGTTTTTAACTGGTAATTGGCGTTCTTTGCCAATAACCAGTTAAAACGAAATCGTAGGAAACCTGCTCAGCGCAACTCGTTTAAGATCAGAGAGCGGAACGTAGCGTTTAGCCTACCGGCTATAAGAAAATTCCAACAGGCAGGTGCACTTTACCTGACAGTTGGAATTAGCTTATAGACGCGTAGGCTGCTACGTGCAGCTCGTTTCAAAACCACGCACTAAATAAAGGAGGAAGAATCATGGTTTTTTCAATTGAACGAAGAAAACAAGATATCAAAGCATTAAAAGAAGAAACATTGGACGTCTTAATTATCGGTGGAGGAATTACAGGTGCTGGTACTGCATTACAAGCCAGCGCTTCAGGCCTTAAAACAGGTCTTGTGGAAATGCAAGATTTCGCAGAAGGAACTTCTTCTCGCTCGACTAAATTAGTTCACGGCGGATTGCGCTACTTGAAAAACTTCGACGTTGAAGTTGTAGCAGATACCGTTCAAGAACGTGCAGTCGTACAAGGAATTGCACCACACATTCCAAAAGCAGATCCAATGATTTTGCCGGTCTACGACGAACCAGGCTCAACTTTCTCTATGTTCTCTCTAAAAGTAGCCATGGATCTTTACGATCAATTAGCGGGCGTTACCGGAACAAAATACGCGAACTACACATTAACAAAAGACGAAGTTCTAGAACGTTTACCACAACTGAAAAGCGAAGGCTTATTAGGTGCTGGAGTTTACCTAGATTACCGTAACAACGATGCTCGTTTAGTCATCGAAAACATCAAACGCGCAGCTGCAGACGGCGGACACCTGGTCAGCCGCATGAAAGTTGTCGGTATCTTACATGACGAAAACAACAAAGTTTCTGGTGCAACAGTTGAAGACTTATTAACTGGCGAAACATTTGACATCAAAGCTCGCACAGTTCTAAACTCAACTGGTCCTTGGTCGGATACCATCCGTCAAATGGATGCTAAATTAGACGCTGTACCACAAATGCGCCCAACAAAAGGGGTTCACTTAGTTGTAGACCGCGACAAATTGCAAGTTCCACAACCGACTTACTTCGATACAGGTAAAAACGATGGCCGTATGGTGTTCGTGATTCCTCGTGAAGAAAAAACGTACTTTGGAACGACAGACACAGACTACAAGGGCGACTTTGCACACCCGACAGTAGAGCAAGAAGACGTGGATTACCTATTGGAAGTTGTCAACAACCGTTACCCATCAGCGGATATTAAACTAGAAGATATTGAATCTAGTTGGGCAGGATTACGTCCATTGATTTCTTCAAATGGCGGATCTGATTACAACGGCGGAAACAGCCAACCAATTTCAGACGAAAGCTTTGACAAAGTAATCTCTACTATAGAACAATTCCAAAAAGGTGAAGTGGATCGTTATACAGTAGAAGACGCTTTGAAAAACATCGAAACAACCAACTCTGAATCAGAAGACAACCCTTCAGCAATTTCACGCGGAAGTGCTTTAGATATCGATGAAGATGGTTTGATCACAGTAGCTGGTGGTAAATTGACCGACTACCGTAAAATGGCAATCGGCGCGATGAAAGCTGTCATCGAAATCTTGAACAACACGTTCAACGAATCTTACGAATTGATCGACTCTTCTAAATACTCTGTATCTGGTGGAGAAATCAACCCGCAAGAAGTAGAAGAAGAAACTGAAAAATTCGCGCAAATGGGTGTTGAAAAAGGCCTAAGCGAATCAGAAGCTATCTACCTTGCTCACTTATATGGTTCAAACGCTCCTAAAGTTTATGCGTTGATCGGCGAAGTAGAACAAATCGAAGGTTTGACTTTAGCAGACACAATTAGCTTACGCTACGCTATGAACGAAGAGATGGCGTTAACGCCAAATGACTTCCTAATCCGTCGTACGAATCATATGTTATTTATGCGCGACACATTAGATGGTATACTAGAACCAGTGATTGCAGAAATGGCTCGCTACTATGGCTGGACCGATGAAGCAAAAGCTGATTACACTACAAAATTAAACACTGCTATTGCAGAGTCTGATTTAAAAAACTTAAAGGAGATGTAAAGTAATGAGTGGAGATACACTACAGATTTTTAGTGAGTTCTTAGGAACCATGATCTTAGTTTTACTCGGTGACGGAGTATGCGCGGCCGTCAACTTGAAAAAAAGTAAAGCTGAGGCAGCAGGATGGGTTGCTATTGCTCTTGGATGGGGAGCAGCCGTAACAATCGCTGTTTACGTTTCAGGAACTATGGGACCAGCTCACTTAAACCCAGCTGTAACAGTTGGTATGGCAATTATTGGTAATTTAGATTGGGCATTGGTTGTGCCGTTTATTTTAGCACAATTAGTGGGAGCTTTCGTAGGAGCAGCTTTAGTTTGGTTAAGCTACTTACCGCATTTCAAAGAAACAGAAGATCAAGGTTACATTCTTGGAACTTTTGCAACAGGTCCAGCTATCCGTAACAACGTCAGCAACGTCTTGACAGAAACGATCGGTACATTCGTATTGGTATTCGGTATCATGATGTTCGGACAAAACACTTTTGCTGATGGTTTAAACCCATTAGTAGTTGGAGTATTAATCCTTTCAATTGGTCTATCTCTAGGTGGATCAACAGGATACGCTATCAACCCTGCACGTGACTTAGGTCCGCGTATTGCACATCAATTGTTGCCAATCGCGAACAAAGGTAAATCTGAATGGGATTACTCATGGATTCCAGTAGTAGGACCAATCTTAGGAGCAGTTGTTGCTGCTTTACTATATATGGTTATTCTATAGAAGAAATATAGCAATTAGATGAACTAAAACGAACCACATACTTGAGCATAATCAGTGCGCAAGTATGTGGTTCTTTTGTATTTTTATATACTATTTTGTGTATTTTCAGCATGCAATATACTGAAAATTGAGTAATATTCAAAATGTTTTTAAAATAACGTATATTCCTAGATAATTCATAGCTTTATGAGTTTGCGCTCTAAAACCGTATTTCTTCAACATTTGTAAAGAGTTTCTTTTTTCACCCATTTGGTGCGTGAAAAAAGAACACCTTTCTGTTAATGTAGATTTGACGAAAATACAAAACAGAGGTGTTCTATATGTCAAATTTACGCGATAATCGACTAAGTTTCAATAAAAATGTTCAAATTTCCTCAAAAAGTGAAAAGCTATCTTCCCATGGCGGATTGATTTTGGTTCGTGAGTTCCTCGAAAAAATTCAGTTTAATAAATTAGTGAAGAAAAATGTGCATTTTGAAGACAAGCGGAAATTCTTTACCCATTCAAAGAACACAACGTTTCTTCAGGTACTGTATCAACTCATTTCAGGTTATAAGTCGGATAGCGCAGCCAATGCCTTGCGGCATGATCCCGTTTTTAAGCTCATCTTAGATGAACAAGAAGGCAGTTCACAGCCAACTATCTCTCGGTTCTTTTCAGAATCGACAGAAAAAAATTTAGATGAATTGAATGACTTGACACAAGCCTTAATCAAGCTGTTTCATGAATCTCAAGCTACACAAGAAATGGTTTTAGATTTAGATTCTACTCATTCTGATACATTTGGTAACCAAGAGTCTACTGATTATAATGCTCATTATGGGACAACTGGCTACCATCCATTGCTTGCTTTTGATGGACTTACAGGTCTTTTTCTTGGAGCTAAGCTGCGTTCTGGAAACCAATATACCTCAAAAGGTGTCGGTTCTTTTGTCCGTGATTTACTAGATTCCTATAAAGACCGTACAACTGAGTTAAATATTCTGGTACGTGGAGACAGCGGATTTGCCACACCTGAAGTTTATGAACTAGCAGACGATTACTCCGTTCAATTTGTGATCCGGCTAAAAGCTAATACGAAACTTCAAACGATTGCAGAACATCTGATCACCTATGGTGATGATACGAATTGGGAAGAAACAGAAGTTCAGTACTTTAACATCGATTATCAAGCAAAATCATGGAAGAAACCTCAAAGAGTAGTGATAAAATCGACACGCGATGGATTGCTTTTTCGCCATGAATTTGTGACAACTAATCTTTCTACTGTTATTCGCAATGACCAAGTGTTTAAGATGTACCAAAACCGTGGGACTATGGAAAACTTTATTAAAGAAATCAAGTCAGGCTTCTATTTTGATAAAACAGATAGTTCTGCGTTTTTGACGAATGCCATCCGGATGACTATTAGCGGAATTGCTTATGATCTTATTCAGTTAATGAAATACTTAGTATTTCCAAAAACAGAAATAAAATCTCTTATCGATACCATTCGTTTTCGGTTCATTAAGGTTGCTTCTCGACTGACACATCATGCTCGTCGAGTTCAAATCCAATTCAGTTGTGCAAATGTGTATGACAAAGAGTTTGAAACGATTCTTCAGAATTTAACTTACCTATGATTCGAGTGTTAAATCGATAATTTTAAAAATTATTCAAAAAAACAAGGGGAAAGTGCGCTCTTTTTTAGTAGAAATGAACTTTTCTTTTCTTCCGTTAGGAAGGAATCTAATCGATTTGTAAAAAAGAAAGAAACATTTCAGTTTCGCCTAATTTTTTGATAAAAATGTCCCTGTATAAAAATCTATGAATGATTCAGGTATATTCTAGTTGATATAAGAATAATCTTCTGGGATAATCTGCCTATGTAAAAAGCTGTAATTTTAACATTTTGTACATAAAGTAGGAGGAAAAATGTGTTATAGTGATAAAGAATGTTATTAAAATTGGTATAGAAAATTGATAATGTTTAATTATACTTTGGCTAATCGCCGTTCAGGAGGAAATCATGGAAGAAGAAATTAGTTTAGTTGAGCTGTTTGATGTTATAAAAAAACGAATGAGCATGATTGTGAGCTTAGGTCTAATCGGGTTGATCATTGCTTCAGTATTCACTTTTTTTATTGTCACACCACAGTACAGTGCGACTACGCAAATATTGGTTAATCGTACCACTGAATCTGCAGAAGGCATTCAGTTAAACGACATTAATACTAATGTTCAAATGATTAATACATATAAAGATATTATCAAAGGACCGGTTATCTTAGACGAAGTTAGTCAAAATTTAAAGACTAACTTAACTAAAGGTGAACTAGCAGAGAAAATCCAAATTATAACACAAGATAATTCACAAGTTTTTTCATTAACAGTAACAGATGAAAGTCCTTATGATGCGGCTGAAATTGCCAATTCTGTGGCGAGTACTTTCCAAAACGAAATTGGAAATATTATGAACGTAGATAATGTAACTATTATTTCTGAAGCAATTGCTAATACAAGTCCTGTTTCACCAAACACTCCTTTAAACTTGGTCATTGGACTCTTATTGGGATCAATGGTTGGAGTCGGCTTAGCATTTGTCTTTGAATTTTTAGACAAAACTGTTAAAGATGAAAAATTCATCTCGGAACAACTGGGATGGACAAATCTTGGGAAAGTTTCTGAAATGTCTGAAGACGAGTTGAAATCAGAACAACAAATACCACAGCGCAATACAGAAACGCGCAGTGCAAGAAGCCGTGTATAGAAGGAGGATATGAAATGTTTGGGATGAAAAAGAAACCACAAGCAACAAAAGAACGTCCAGGTTTAGTTGTTTCGAGTAAACCTAATTCAGTTGTCTCTGAGCAATTCCGTACTATTAGGACAAATATCCAGTTTTCAATGGTAGATGAAAACTTGAAAAGCTTAGTCATTACTTCAGCAGGTCCGGGATCGGGGAAATCAATTATATCCGCTAATTTAGCCGCAACGTTTGCTTCAGAAGACAAAAGAGTACTCTTAGTAGACGCTGACTTGCGTAAGCCGACCGTACACAAAACATTCCGTGTCCGCAACAATGATGGACTAACTACCTTATTAACAGACCGTGGGACGAGAATTGAAGATATGGTTTATCGCACTAACATTGAAGGTTTATATACCTTAACAAGTGGAGCTGTACCGCCGAATCCGGCTGAACTCTTAGGCTCTAAGCGAATGGACGAGTTAATGAAAGCATTGGAAGAAGAGTTTGATTTTATTGTTTATGATATGCCTCAGGTTCTTGCAGTAACCGACGCGCAAGTTATGGCTAGCAAAGCAGACGGCACCATTTTTGTATTACCAAAAGGTCAAGCAACTAAAGAAGAAGTCCTTAAATCAAAAGAGTTATTAGAAATGGTGAATGCCAATGTTTTAGGAGCTATTTTCAACAGAGTAGAAAAAGCAAGTGATAGCTATTATTACTATTACGGAGAAGAATAGATAGCAACTATCATACAGGAGGCAAAAAAATGAATCCACACTACCTTTTTAGCAGGTGATTAAAAATTGCAGATTCATTTTTTGTTTTATATTCAGTATAAAATACGGAGGAGGAGAGATTAAGTGATAAATCGCAAAATGAAGCGGAGAGTACTGCTAGCGTTTGATACATTTGCTATCTTAGCTTCTAGTATTCTTTCTTACATATTTTTAGAACCTTATATTTCGTTATTAACAAGAGATTTTTGGATTGCCCTCGGTCTAAGTTTGGTGTTTTACTTGTTCTTTGCCTTGCGTTTCCACCTTTTTTTCAAAATCAATCGCTACACGAGTATTCGAGAAACATTTAATCATATGGCAGCAGTTACGTTAGCTTTTTTTGTAGCTTCATTGATATCCGTACCGTTCGTAGAATCCATTAGTCTTCGCTTCATGTTATTGACATACCTATTTTCTGTAGCACTTATTCCAGGAAGTCGGATTATTTGGCGGATTTATAACGAACATCAACAAAAATTAAAAGAACTGTCTGTTCATGGCGAAGTCACTCAAAAAGTACGAACTTTGATTGTAGGAGCAGGACAAGGTGGCAGTTTGTTTATCAAAAGTCTGCAACGACATGACTTTGAAGTGGAACTGATTGGAATAATAGATGATGATTCAGCCAAAGAGCGTATGACTCTTTATGGAGTGCCAGTTATTGGAAAGGTAGAAGATATTCCAGAACTGGTCAAACTTCACGAAATCGAACAAATTACGGTAGCTATTCCTTCACTTTCGCCGCAAGACTTGAATGACATTGTTGAAGTTTGTGCTAAAACAAACGCTAAAGTGAATCAAATGCCTTCAGTAGAAGAAGTAGTTTTAGGCAAGTATGAAGTTAACAAGTTTAAAGAAATTGAGGTTGTCGATTTATTAGGCCGTGAAGAAGTAAAATTAGATATGGAGACTATAGCTGAAAACCTGTCTGGTCAAACTGTTCTCGTGAGTGGAGCTGGTGGTTCAATTGGATCAGAAATCTGTCGCCAAATTATCCGATTCTCACCAAAACGTATTATATTATTAGGTCATGGAGAAAACTCCATTTATTTAATCCATAAAGAACTATTGAATTTACATACCGACACAGAAATTATTCCCATCATAGCAGATATTCAAGATCGTGAACGGATTTTTAAAGTAATGGAACAGTATAAACCAGATCGTGTTTACCATGCTGCCGCTCATAAACATGTTCCATTGATGGAATACAATCCTACAGAATCCGTAAAGAATAACATTTATGGAACGAAAAATATGGCTGAAGCTGCTAAAGCAGCCAATGTAAACAGTTTTGTAATGGTTTCTACTGATAAAGCTGTTAACCCACCTAATGTAATGGGTTCTACTAAACGAATTGCTGAAATGATTGTTACTGGACTGAATGAAGAAGGTAAAACCAACTTTGTAGCGGTTCGTTTCGGAAATGTATTAGGCAGCCGCGGAAGTGTCATCCCATTGTTTAAAGAACAAATTAAAAACGGCGGACCAATTACCGTTACGGACTCTAGAATGACACGTTACTTCATGACGATTCCAGAAGCTAGTCGTTTGGTGCTTCAAGCAGGAGCGCTAGCAAAAGGCGGAGAGATTTTTGTTTTAGATATGGGCGAACCGGTCAAAATTATTAATCTAGCTAAAAAAATGATCAAGCTTAGCGGCTATACAGAAAAGGAAATTCCTATTGTAGAAGCTGGTATCAGACCAGGTGAAAAATTGTATGAAGAACTTCTCGCCGGTAGTGAGCACACGGATCAAAAAGTCTATGATAAAATTTTTGTTGGTAAAGTAAATAACTTACCTTTAGCCGAAGTGATGCATTTTGTTCACAGTCTAGAACAGTATAATGATGAACAACTTAAAGTGAAATTAGTAGATTTTGCCAATGGACGTTATTCAATGGAGAAAGAAGAAGCGCTAAAGGACTCAAGCGAAACGAGTGAAGATTTAGTATTTGTTTAACAATTCAATAAAAAGCTTTAATCCAGCAAAGTAAAGGATTGAAGCTTTTTATTTTTAAGAGGATTAAAGGAGGAGACAATAGAGTGGAGTATAGAAAAGTGAAAAGAGTCTTAGACATTCTGTTATCTGTTTTAGGGCTGATTGTATTATCGCCTGTTTTTCTGTTATTGATCATCGCTATAAAATTGGACTCTAAAGGACCTATACTGTTCAGACAAAAAAGAGTTGGTTTACATAAGAAACACTTTTATATCTTGAAATTTCGTACAATGCGGATAGATACTCCGAAAGATACTCCAACCCATCTATTGGTAAACCCTGATCAGTGGATTACTCGAGTAGGGAAGTTTCTACGGAAAACGTCATTGGACGAACTTCCTCAGATTTTAAACATCATTAAAGGGGACATGAGTATTATTGGTCCTCGCCCTGCTTTATGGAATCAATATGATTTGATTGCTGAAAGGGACAAATATAATGCCAATAATGTTTATCCAGGACTGACAGGCTGGGCACAAATCAACGGTAGAGACGAGTTACCTATTGAGAAGAAGGCTTTCTTGGATGGAGAATATGTACAGAAAATGAGTTTTCTCTTTGATGTGAAGTGTTTTGTAGGAACCGTTATCAGTGTAGTAAAAAACGATGGTGTTGTTGAAGGCGGTACAGGAAACTTAACCCAAAAAGAGGTGTACAAGCATGACTAAAAAAATACTAATCACTGGTAAAAATAGTTATGTTGGCAATCAATTAGCAGACTGGCTAAACAAAGAACCTGAAAAATACACTGTAGTAAAAGAATCGGTTCGTGACGGCAAGTGGAAAGAAATTGATTTTTCAGTTTTTGACGTGGTAGTTCATGTTGCGGGTATAGCACATCAAGATACAAAAAAAGATCAAGAAGAGCTGTATTATAAAGTGAATACTAATTTAACGATTGATATTGCAACGAAGGCTAAAGCAGAAGGCGTCCAACAATTTATTTTTATGAGCAGTATGATTGTGTATGGAGGAAGCAGTAGAATTGGCGAGACTAAAGTCATTACAAAAGAAACTACACCTGACCCGGTTAATTTTTATGGGAACAGCAAACTCTTAGCAGAAAATGGAATACTACCTTTACAATCAGAGGACTTCAACATCGCTGTTATACGTCCACCAATGATTTATGGGAAAGATTCAAAGGGAAATTATCCTATTTTGGCTAAGTTTGCTAAAATATCGCCAATTTTTCCAGACATTGACAATCAACGTAGTATGTTACATATCGATAATTTAACAGAACTGATTCGATTAATAATTGATGACCAAGAAAAAGGAATCTTTTTCCCTCAAAATAAAGAGTATGTTAAAACTGCTGAAATGGTTAAACTTATTGCAAAAGTAAATGGGAAAAAAATACAACTCACTAAATTATTTAATCCATTATTAAATAAACTTGGAAGCAATCTTCCGGTAGTTAATAAAGTGTTTGGAAATTTATTGTATGATAAAGAGTTATCAAAATACAAAAGAACTTATACGATAAACAATTTGGAAGAATCTATAAGGATTACAGAGAATGCAGGAGGGAAATAAAATGAAAAAACATATATTAGTTATTTCACAGTATTTCTTTCCTGAGCAATTTAGAATTAACGATATGTGTGAAGAATGGGTTAATCGTGGGTACAAGGTAACAGTGGTTACTGGTATACCGAATTATCCTAAAGGTAAGTTTTACGAGGGATATGGGGTTCTTAAAAAGACTAGAGAAAACTATAAGGGAATAGACATTATTCGTTTACCTATTGTACCAAGAGGAAATAACTCAATAATGTTAATCTTGAACTACCTCTCTTTTGTAGTCTCTGGTTTCTTTTGGAAAGTTTTTACCAAAGTAAAAGCAGATCAAGTCTTTATCTTTGAGGTCTCACCTATGACACAAGCTTTACCAGGTGTTTGGTATGCTAAAAAGAACAAGATTTCTTGCTTTCTATACGTTCAAGACCTGTGGCCTGAGAATGTAGAAATTATTACAGGTATAAAAAATAAGGCTATTATTGGTGTAATTGGGAAAATGGTGGATTATATCTATAAAAATTGTACAAAAATTTTTACTACTTCACAGAGTTTTAAGAAATCCATTAATGAACGGCAAGTGCCTATTGAAAAAATTGAATACTGGCCTCAATACGCAGAAGAGTTTTATCAACCATTAAAAAAAACGGGTACTGATGAAACAGCAGATGATATTTTTAATATTGTCTTTGCTGGGAATATAGGAAATGCTCAAGGATTAGACATATTACCCCGAACAGCTAAAATTTTAAAAAGTAGAATGAATGAGAAGCAAGTCCGATTCAATATTATTGGAGAAGGCCGATATAAAAATACTCTTATTAACACTGTGGACAAGTACGATGTAAGCAATATGTTTAACTTCATAGACAAACAACCGGCAGAAAAAATACCAGAATTCATGGCAAAGAATGATGCGGCGTTTATTTGTTTAACAGATAGTCCATTATTTAAGATGACTATTCCAGCAAAATTACAATCTTATATGGCCTGTGGTATTTCAATTGTTGCTTCTGCTGGGGGAGAAACCAGTAATGTTATAGAAGAAGCAAACGCTGGCTTAACCGCACCGCCAGGGGATGAAGAGAAACTTGCTGAAGCAATTTTAA
This sequence comes from Desemzia sp. FAM 23990, assembly GCF_045528485.1. NCBI lineage: Bacteria > Bacillati > Bacillota > Bacilli > Lactobacillales > Carnobacteriaceae > Desemzia > Desemzia sp. FAM 23990. The sequence continues at coordinate 9,954 of NZ_JBGQQW010000015.1, read as the reverse complement.
TTATGCTAACCAAGCCAAAAAATGAAGTTAGGGAATTAGGAAAAAATGCTAAAAAATATTCTGATTCTCATTTTAACAAAAAAGTGTTGATGGATCAGATGGAAATACACTTTGAGAATTGCGAAGAATCGGAGGGAATTTATAATGTTTGAAAATAAAACTTTACTAATAACAGGTGGAACAGGTTCTTTTGGGAATGCTGTTTTAAAGGGGTTTCTAGATAGTGATATTAAAGAAATTCGTATTTTTTCAAGAGATGAAAAAAAACAAGATGACATGAGAAAAAAATACAACAGTCCCAAAATCAAGTACTTTATCGGTGATGTAAGAGATATAAATAGTGTGAGAAATGCAATGTACAATGTGGATTATGTGTTTCACTCCGCAGCATTAAAACAAGTTCCGTCATGTGAGTTTTTCCCAATGGAAGCTGTGAAAACAAATGTGATTGGAACAGACAATGTTCTGAATGCAGCAATCGAAGCTGGAGTGAAGAAAGTTATTTGTCTATCAACTGACAAGGCTGCATATCCAATTAACGCTATGGGAACATCTAAAGCTATGATGGAAAAAGTTTTTGTGGCTAAATCTCGGAATGTTGATGCAGATCAAACCCTGATATGTGGTACAAGATATGGAAACGTTATGGCTTCACGAGGAAGCGTAATACCATTATTTGTGGAACAGTTAAAAACAGGTCAGCCTCTTACAGTTACTGAAGGCAGTATGACTCGCTTTATGATGAGTTTAGAAGAAGCTGTTGATTTAGTTATTTTCGCCTTTCAAAATGCAGAGCAAGGGGATATCATGGTTCAAAAAGCACCTGCTAGCACCATCGATACCTTAGTAGCGGCACTACAAAAGATTTTCAATACTAATGTACCTGTGGAAGTTATTGGAATGAGACATGGAGAAAAGATGTATGAATCATTATTAACAAAAGAAGAAGCAGCACATGCTATTGATATGGGTGGGTTTTACCGAGTACCTTCAGATAAAAGAGACTTGAATTATGGTAAGTTCTTTGAAGAAGGAAACAAAGAAGCTGTACATATTGATGAATACAACTCAGATAACACTCACCAACTTACAGTAGATGAATTAGTTGAGAAATTAATGAAATTAGACTATATCCAAGAAGAATTGGCTAATTGGAGGGTTCATAGTGAAAATATTAGTAACGGGATCTAAAGGGTTTATTGGGAAAAACCTAGTAGCTGAATTAACTAATTTAGGTTACAGAGACATTCTGCACTTTAATAGAGATACAGAACCGGGCCTTTTAGATAGTTATACAAAAAAATGCGACTTTGTATTCCACCTTGCTGGAATAAATAGACCTGAAAAAGAAGAAGAGTTTATGGAAGGTAACGCAAATCTTACTTCTCAATTACTTGATTCTTTGAAAAAAAATAATAATACTTCTCCTGTTTTAATGACGTCTTCTATACAGGCTGAAAAAGATAACCCGTATGGAGAAAGCAAACTTGCTGGTGAAGAACTTGTGTTTAATTATGGAAAAGAAACTGAGGCACAAGTCTATGTTTATCGTTTGGCCAATGTCTTCGGAAAATGGAGTAAGCCTAATTATAATACGGTAGTAGCAACTTATTGTCATAACATTGCTAGAAACCTAGAGATACAAGTCAATAATCCAGATGCTCAATTAACTCTTTGCTATATCGATGATGCCATAAAAGAGTTCATATCAATTCTAAATAGTCCAAAACAGACAAATGACGGGAAATATTATAAAGTATCTAAAGAATATCAAATTACTCTAGATAGACTTGCTGAAACAATTAAGAGTTTTAAAGAGAGCCGCACGAATTTAATGGTTCCTAACATGGGAGATGAATTAACCAAAAAACTCTATAGTACTTATCTAAGTTTCATACCGGAAGATGAGTTTTCTTATGATTTAAAAATGAATGTGGATCAACGTGGTTCATTTACAGAGTTTTTAAAAACATCTGATAGAGGACAAGTCTCAATTAATGTATCTAAACCAGGGATTACTAAAGGTAACCATTGGCATCATACTAAAAATGAAAAATTTCTAGTTGTGAGTGGACAAGGTCAAATTCGATTTAGAAAATTAGACACAAGTGAAATCATTGAATACAACGTCAGTGGAGAAAAACTTGAAGTTGTAGACATACCAACAGGATATACACATTCTATTGTTAATACTGGAGAAACGGACTTAGTAACAGTAATGTGGGCAAATGAATTATTTGACCAAGGTAATCCTGATACTTATTATGCGGAGGTTTAAAATGAAAAAACTAAAAGTAATGACTGTAGTAGGTACAAGACCCGAAATTATAAGATTATCTGCGGTTATTAACAAATTAGAAGAATCAGAAGCAATTGAACATATCTTAGTGCACACAGGACAAAATTACGACTATGAGCTAAATGAAGTATTCTTTGAGGACTTCCATTTAAGAAAGCCGGATTATTTTTTAAATGCAGCAACAGGAACAGCAATGGAAACGATTGGTAATATTCTAATGAAAATTGATCCTGTTTTAGAAGAAGTAAGACCTGAGGCTTTCTTAGTTTTAGGAGATACTAATAGTTGTCTATGTGCAATTGCTGCTAAAAAACGACATATTCCTATTTTTCATATGGAGGCTGGGAATCGGTGTTTTGATCAAAGAGTACCTGAGGAAACAAACCGAAAAATCGTTGATCATGTGTCGGATATTAATCTAACTTATAGCAGTATTGCACGTGAATACTTGTTAGCCGAAGGACTTCCCGCAGATAGAATTATTAAAACAGGAAGTCCAATGTATGAAGTATTACAATCACGCAAAGAAGATATAAAAAAATCCAACGTCTTAGAACGACTTAAACTTGAACAAGGACAATATTTCGTTATTTCTGCTCATCGCGATGAGAATATCAATTCAGAGAAGAACTTTAATGGTTTAGTGGAGAGCTTAAATGCTATTGCTGAAAAGTATGAATTGCCAGTTATCGTAAGTACCCATCCACGTACAAGAAAAATGATTGAAGAAAAAGGTATAACTTTTAATAAAAAAGTTCAGTTAATGAAGCCTTTAGGATTTAATGATTATAATCATTTACAACTACACGCTAGAGCCGTATTAAGTGATAGTGGAACTATCAGTGAAGAATCCTCTATTTTAGGATTTAAAGCTTTGAATATTCGAGAAGCACATGAGCGTCCTGAAGCGATGGAAGAAGCATCCGTGATATTGGTTGGCTTGAGTAAGGAGAGAATACTTCAAGGGCTTAATGTTTTAGAGTTTCAGGAACAGGGTACACTGAGAATGGTAGAGGATTATAGTATGCCTAATGTAGCTGAAAAAGTTCTCCGTATTATATTATCATATACAAATTATATAAATAGAGTTGTCTGGGAGAAATAAAGCATGAAGATAATGGTTTTTGATGTTCCAGCAGAGAGTGGTGGGGCGCTAACAGTATTAAATCAATATTATGATACTGCACTCAAAGATATAAATAATGAGTGGTTTTTTGTTATCAGTACTCCGCAGTTAAAGGAGTATGGAAACGTAAAAGTCCTAAGATACCCGTGGATTAAGAAGAGTTGGTTTCACAGATTATTTTTTGATCGATTTGTAGCCTCTAAATTAGCACGGAAGTATAATGTTGATGAGGTTTTATCCTTGCAAAATGTAGTTGTACCGCGTATTAAAGTAAAGCAAACGCTATACTTACATCAATCTTTGCCTTTTGCAGAGAAAAGATACAAATTAAATGAAAACTTCAAATTTTGGGTTTATCAAAATGTTATTGGCAAATTGATTTTTAAGTCAATAAAACAAGCAGATAAAGTAATTGTGCAAACTAAATGGATTAGGGACGCAGCAATCAAAAAAACAGGTGTTAAAAAAGAAAAATTCATAGTGAAGCATCCAAAATTAAATCTTACAGTAAAAAAAATATACTCTATGGAAGAAAAAGATAGCAAGTTATTTTTTTATCCTGCTAGTGGAATGGATTATAAAAACCATAGGATTATAGTAGGGGCCTGCAAAAAATTAATGCATGAAGGAATAAACAATTATAATATCATTTTTACCCTAGAAGGTAATGAAAATGAAGAGATAAAAAAGTTATACGAGATTTCAAAACACAATAACTTTCCTATACAATTCGTAGGTTCACTCAATATTAATGAGGTGTATGAATACTATTCGAAATCTACACTTGTATTTCCTTCATATATTGAAACTTTTGGATTGCCATTATTAGAAGCTAGGAGACATAATACACCAATTCTTGCATCAGATTGTGCATTTTCTCATGAAGTCCTAGATGGGTATAATCGAGTGGAGTTTTTTGATCCGTTTGACGAAACAGATTTATCTTTAAAAATGCAAAATAGTTTAAAGATGAATGTAATTTAAAAGTTTAAATGAAAGAGAGGCTTTAAATTGTGAAGATAGTGCATATCGCATTATGTGGCCCAGTGACAGATAACTGGACATACCAAGATAACCTATTACCTAAATATCATAAAAAAAATGGAAATGATGTTGTAATGATAACATCAAAATTTATATACAATTCAAAAGGAAATATAACTACTGACACTAGAGAAATATATAACAATGAAAACGATATAAAGACAATTAGACTAAAAACATCTAAAGATAAACCCATTCACTTTAGATTTAAAAAATATATTGGTTTACTTGCGGCACTCAAAGAAGAAGTACCTGATATTATTTTTGTCCACGGCGTTCAATTTTTAGATATAAAGACGATTGTTGAATATCTAAAGGCAAATCCAAGTACAAAAGTGTTTGTTGATAATCATGCAGATTTTTCCAATAGCGCTCGAAACTTATTATCAAAAAACTTCTTACATAAGATTGTATGGAAGAGATGTGCTCATTTGATTGAACCATACACAACAAAGTTTTTTGGTGTCCTCCCTGCAAGAGTAAGCTTTTTAATCGATGTATATAAGATTCCAAAAGAAAAAGTTGAATTATTAGTTATGGGTGCTGATGATGAGGAAGTTGAAGAAGCAAATAAACCAGAAATTAGAAGAGGTATCAGAAATAAATATGGTATAGAGGAAAATGATTTTTTAATAATGACAGGCGGAAAAATTGATAATGCTAAAAAGCAGACATTAATGCTTATGCAGGCAATAAAAGATTTACCAGATGAAAGAGTAAAACTGATAGTCTTTGGATCGGTGATACCAGAATTACAAGCGGAAGTTAATGAATTAATAGAGGAGAAAAAAATCCAATATATTGGATGGATAGAATCGGAAGAAAGTTATAAATACTTTGCTGCAGCTGATTTAGTAGTGTTTCCTGGAAGACACTCTGTATTATGGGAACAAGTCGTTGGGCAAGGAATACCTATAGTTGTAAAATGGTGGGATGGGACCACTCATATTGACCTTGGTGGAAATTGTCTCTTTTTGTATGAGGATACAATAAGTGAATTAAAACGAACGATAAATGAAGTTATTAATAATAAAAATACTTATCTTCAGATGAAAAATAGCGCAAACAGTAAAAAAAAGAATGTCTTTATGTACTCCAATATTGCGGAAAAAAGTATAGAGCTGTAGCTGAAAGGAGAATATCATGAAACGTGTATGCTTTTTAATGTCATCGGTTTCGAGCTCTGGGGGCATCCAAAGATCAGTTTCTTTAGTATCAAAGGGACTAAATGAAAAAAATAAAAAAATATCAATTGTTTCTTTATTTAAAGATAAAAAAACTTTTTATGAGTTTGGAGAAAACAGTCAGATTATCAAAGGGAACTTAACTAAAAATAATGATTTAAAAAAAAATTTTATAAAAGTATATCGTGAAACTAATATGATACTCTCTAAAGTAGAATTTGATGTTTTAATAATAGAAAGTTTAGGGTTAGTTCCTTTTGTTAGCAAAAAAATCTTAGATAGCAAGAAGATTATTGTAGTAGATCATACTGGTAGACAAAATTTTAGTAGATTTGGGTTATCAAACCTTGGGTTGTTAATCAGTAAGAAGTATGCAGATGTTTTAGTCGTTCTAACTAAAAAAAATTATGAAGAATATAATGGTTATTTTTTAAATTCAAATTGTCAGCTAGAGTTAATACCTAATCCATTAGATCCTAGAATTATTTCACATAATTATAACAAGAATTCTAAAAAAATCTGTTTTGTAGGGAGACTAAGTAGAGAAAAAGGTCCTGATTTATTGATTGAAGCAATAAATGAATTAAATAGTAAAACTTTATTTAATAATTGGACACTTGATATGTATGGAACTGGAGCAGAATATAGAGGTTTGAAGGAACAAATAATTAAATATAACTTAGAAAAGAAGGTTTTTTTGAAAGGAGAAAACAAAGAAATTTATAAATTGTATAATCAATATTCATTTTTAGTGGTTCCTTCTAGATTTGAATCATTTGGGCTTGTTATTATCGAAGCCATGAAATCTAGACTTCCTGTTGTATCATTTAATGCTCCTTATGGACCAAAGCAATTAATAAGTGATGGCACTAATGGAATTTTGGTTGAAAGAGAAAACGTAAAAAAATTAGCTGACTCGATATACAAACTAATGAGTGATAGAGAACTTAGAGTTTCTTTTTCGAATAAATCGAATCTGACTTTGAAAGATTTCGAATATCATAACGTTATAAAAAAGTGGAAAGTCATAATAGGTGAATAAACATGAGAATAGCTTTTATTAGTAGATATGGAAGCAATAATTTAGGTGATCAATTAATAGTTAGAGAGTTTGAAGAATTATTAAACTCATTCTCAGACAATCTTTTACGTTTTGATAACAGTTTAAATTACTATAATAGCTTTGAAGAAGCATTTGACACAGAGAAAAAATCAAATAGTAATAGCGGGAAACCGTCAGTCATAAAAGAAATTTATAAAAAGTACTTTAGAAAAAATAAATATATAGCAACTTTGCGTAATCAAATTAATAAAAGAAGAGCAATGAATAATCCAAATTTATTAGAATTTGAAAAGAAACTTCAAAATATAGATTTATTAATTATAGGTGGAGGTAATGCCATATATGATTTAGAAAAACATTCTGACTCCGCGTTTTATTATAAAATTATTTTTGATATTGTTAAAAAAACGAACATACCTATATTCATGATTGGTGTAGGGATAGGACCATTTATGACTCTTAAACAAAGAGATAAAACAATTAACGTTCTAAAGTCTGTAGATTACATTACGGTGAGAGATAAAAAATCTTTTGAAGCAATTAAGGACTTAAATAAAGATACGAAAAAAGTATTTCAAACCATTGATCCTGTATTGTTTTTAGAGAATAATCAGACTAATGTTATTAATGATGTGTTTGGGATTTCAGTTATGGATATAAGATTGAGTGAGTATTCGGAAAGTGATTATAGTCAGTATTTAAATCAATTAGCGCATATAACCCGTCAATTAATTAACTCAGGATTCAGTGTAGATTTATTTTGTTCAGAAACTGCTGACTTAATTGCTTTAAAAGACCTACAAAAATTATTAAATAAAGAAGCAAATTTACCTGGTAAAATTAGTTTTTACAATGAAGTTAGTTTATTAACACTCAGAGAAGTATATAATAGAATTGATTTTTTATTGGGTACCAGAATGCATACTTTAATTATAGCTTTTTCCCAGAATATTCCATTTATTGGAATAAATTGGCAAACTAAAGTTCGGGAATTTTCAAAGATTGTGGAATTAGATAATTATGTGTTGTCAATGGAGCATTTTTTGAAAAATATTAATATGTCTTTTGAATTAATAAATAAACTAATAGTAAACTATGATTTAATCAAAGAAAAAAATGCCCACACAAAAAAAGAGTTAGAAAAAGAATTAGATATTAATTCTGAGATTATTCGTACTTTAATTAATAGTAAGCAATAAATTTAGATATAATGTTTAAAGAAAGAACTTCGAAACAATAAGACTCAAACTCTTTAATCTGATATATTTTAAGTTAGTTAAGTAGTTATAATTACATAGAAATTTAATATTTTTTATCTAAAAAAACTTAATTTTCTTATGTTTTAAACAAAATTTTATGATTATTTATTTTAAAAGTAATGCATTCGCTTAAGCTGTTTATCTCTGAAATAGTTTGGTTTTACAATTACTGTATAGGAATTGTATTGCAAGACTTATGTAAAAAAAATTAAGGGTGTTCCTATGATATATTATGTATTCTTATTTCTTGAATTTTTATACCCATCTTTTAATAATGTTTTTGATTTACCTTACTCTAGTACTGTCTATAGGACGCTGCTATTAGTCCTGTCTGTTCTAGTTACAATTATGTTTGCCAAATTTGTTCTAAAAAGAAATACATCCACTAAGTTTATTCTTATTATTTTTACAACTCTTCTTATTTCAATTTTTATTGGCTTAACTATTAGTAAATATAATAAGCTTAGTTATGTAGCCTTAGTTAATTATTCGACATTTATTTTAAGAACAATTCCTTCTGTTTTCATAGTTCCTATATTATTAGAAAAATCAAAAAACTGGCACCTTCAAAAAATTAAAATTTTATACTTTTTCACCGGTTTTTCTTTGCTACTTTTTATTATAAGAAATATTACGACTACATTTCATTGGGCTACAATTAATTATGGAGGCATAAACTATAACGATTTTACTTTTGTTAGTGCAATTAACATTTTATTTGGAATAGTATTGATTGAAAATAAAATTAAAACTAAAACACTAAGTCGTACACTTTTCTTTGTTTTATTAATATTATTACTATCTTTCGCTACTTTATTTTTATCCGCTGGAAGATCTGGAATAATAAGCGCTATAATGATTGTAGTGATATTTATTTTTAGAAATTTTATAAATTTCAGAATTAAAATTTCGAAATTTATCTTAAGTAGTTTTTTGATTGTAGTCATTTTTATATTCTTTTCACTTCTCTCAAGAAACAGCAAATTCGAATTAGTAAGTGCTGGATTGGAGAGGGCTGTAGGCTTTATAAATTTAGGGAACACTGGTCCATTAATAAATTGGTCAAACACTTCTAGTAGATTACCTATTTATCAGGATTCTCTTAAATTATTTTTTGAGAGACCTATACTAGGCCATGGAATAGGATCGGTTTATATGATTCACCCAACAGCATATTTTTCTCATAATATTTTTTTAGATTTATTAATTGAAGGTGGGATTATGCTATTAATAATCTTTATATTAATAATTTTTAAATCATTATTGAATTATAAGAAGTACGAAGTTACGTTCCATTCGGAAATGTCTTTGTATGTGTTGGTACTTACATTTATTAAGCTCTTCACGGGAAGTAATTACCTTGTAGAGCCGTTGTTCTTTTGTTCGATTGTAATGTTATTAATGTCAGGCCACAAATATAAACTTAATGAGTCGAAAAACTAATTAAATGTCATGTTGATTGTAAGTTAGATATCTAAAAAATGTCGTTGAATCCTAAAACTGTATTTCTAATCAATAAATCGTAAGAACGATTATGGATGATGTGTACCAGTTTAACTCTAATAATGTTTAATGACAGGGTGTTGTCTTCATTGGAAAATTGTTGTTTTTAAATTGCGAACTTATGTCCAGTGTTTTATAGTGTGTTACTTTTCTAAGCAAAAAAAGTTATACACTTCTTAGTTACTTTAAAGAATATAAAAAAACAAGGAATATTTCAATAAGAATAACATCCTCTATTAAAAGAATGTAGCGTTTACTTAATAATAATTCTATAAAAAACTTGATTTCAGATGACGCACAAGTGACATCTGAAATCAAGTATTATTTTATTATAGATCAATACAGTGTTTTAATTAATGTCTACTGAATAATAAACTATGCTTATTCTGCTGCCTTTTACAACTAATGATTGATATAATAGATGCAAGGGTTTTTATAGGATGTTAAACAAAACCTTGCACTTTTACTGAAATGAG